>JASJGT010000037.1:0-27345 GCA_033791405.1 Desulfuromusa sp. | reverse complement strand
GCGCAAGATGGTGCGCATCAGCAAACAACAGAATATTACCAGCATTGCTGACTTTCTTTCCAGTCGCTATGATCGTTCCAGCGTTCTTGGCGCAATTGTCACTCTGTTCGCAGTTTTTGGTATCACCCCGTACATTGCCCTACAGCTAAAAGCCATTTCCCACACTTTAGATATCCTTTCTGGACCATTAGCCGTCCCCGGCACCGGTTTATACGAATATGCGTCTAAACTTCCCGGAACTATCGACACGGCATTCTTGGTTGCCATTCTGCTCGCTATTTTCGGCATGCTGTTTGGTGCTAGAACCCTTGATTCATCGGAAAAACATGAAGGGCTGGTCGTCGCGGTTGCCTTTGAATCTATAGTGAAATTGATCGCTTTTCTTGCCGTAGGTATCTTTGTTACCTATGGCTTGTTCGATGGCTTCAGCGATATTTTCCAGCGCTTTCTTGAACAGTTTCCGGAACGTCGCGATCTACTTACCCTTGGTACCGAGCAGACTCCCTACACCAAATGGCTTACACTTATTGTCCTGTCGATGGCAGCAGTGATGTTTTTACCCCGGCAATTTCACATCATGATTACTGAAAATATTGATGAGCAACATATCAAATCTGCAATGTGGAAATTTCCGGCCTACCTTTTCCTGATGAACCTGTTTGTCCTGCCAATTGCGCTTGGAGGGTTAATACTCAATGGTGGTGACGCATCCCAGGCTGATTACTTTGTTTTGACTCTGCCGCTCTCTTCGGGACAGCCCTGGTTAGCACTGTTGGTCTTTGTCGGGGGAGTATCTGCCTCTGCCGGGATGGTCATGGTTTCTTCGGTGACGATAGCAACAATGATTCTCAACCACCTGGTCATGCCAATTATTTTAAAAATGAATGTCCAGGCGCAAAATTTTCCAGGGTTACTGATCAACATCAAACGACTTGGGATTATCGGAGTCATCTTCGTCGGATATTTCTATTTCAAGGTCATTGGTGATTCCTACGCCCTGGTCAACATTGGGCTGATCTCCTTTGCTGCAGCAACTCAGTTTGCACCTGGCGTCATTGGCGGTCTTTTCTGGAAAAGAGCCAATAGCAAGGCGGCAATTGCAGGAATCAGTTTCGGCTTTGTCCTTTGGTTTTATACCCTGTTAATTCCAGCATTTGTCCGCTCTGGCTGGCTCCACTCAGATATTTTACAAAACGGCCCATTCGGCATCCACCTGCTGAAGCCTCTGGAACTATTTGGCCTGCGCGGTTTTGATATTCATACTCACTCCCTGTTCTGGAGTATGCTTTTCAACCTGGCTGCCTATTTAACATTATCTTTCTTCGCCAAGCAGACCAAGTCAGAAAGAATTCAAGCTGAAAAATTTGTCGATGTTTTTGAGGAAAAGTCGCTTAAACCGGGCAAATTGAAGCGTATCAGTAAAGCACCAACCATCATGGAATTTGTTGAGTTAATGTCCAAATTCATTGGCGAAAAACCGGCTCAGACCGCCATAACCGAATATTTGGGATCGCAGGATATCAGTGCCAAAGGCAACCTTTCAGATCACGAAATTCCGGACCTGAAAAATTTTACAGAACGCACTCTGGCCGGCCATGTAGGTGCCGCTCCAGCACGCATCATCCTGGAAAATTATCTGTCTGCTCGTGGCAGTGAAATGGAAGATGTTTTCGATATCTTTGGTACAGTGACCATCAGTCATGCCTCCAGTCGGGAGCAGTTGAGTGTGTTGTACGATGCCGCACAGATCGTTTCCAGTGAAGGAGATTTCCAGAAGACCCTTGATAACATTCTTGAATTACTTGCGGAACAATTCAAATTTGATCTCTGTGTCATCCGTTTTCTTGAACCAGAGTCAATGACGTTGATGGTCAAAAGCCTGGTTGGCTCATCATCAGAACATTTTGGTCAATTTGAACGTAATCTCAATATGGATACCTATATTGGTCAGGCATTTAGATCTAATGTCACCACGGTTGTCAATGACACCGACCATATCGAAAAGCCAGCTTCAGCAGAACCTATCAAGCGCGATGGAATTACTTGTTTAGCCCATACTCCGATCGTTTTTGAAGGGGAGCCTATCGGAATTCTGTCGGCTTTTTCCAAAACAACCAAAGGGATCTTTACCAATGAATTCATTGCTCTGTTCGAAAACCTGGCGGGACAGATCAGCATTGCCTGGCGCAACGATCAGCAATTACAAGAGCTTCTCCAGGGTCGTGAGCAAGAACGGGAAATGCAGATCGCCAAGGATATACAGAAAGGGCTTCTCCCTAAAAATCTTCCCGATCTTGAGAATATTGATATTGCAGGACTTTGTGTTCCGGCCCATCAGGTTGGAGGAGATTATTACGACTTTATAGCACGCGACAGTTCAGCCTACGACCTGATTATAGCTGACGTGTCAGGGCACAATATTGGATCAGCACTGATCATGGCTGAAACACGCACCTTTATCCATGCTCGCATACAGAGCGTCAAACATCCGGCTGAAATGTTGCGGGAGCTCAACAGTTATTTCCTCACAGATCTGGATCGTTCTGATTTGTTTGTCACGATGTTTTATCTACAATACAACCCCACTACCCATCGACTCATCTATGGAAATGCCGGACACAATACCCCGTTACTTTGGAAAAAACGGCAGCAAAAAATCGTAACCCTGGATGCTGAAGGATTAATTTTTGGGGTTAAAGAGGATATTTCCTTTGACCAGAAAGCCATCGATCTGGAATCAGGAGATATTCTGCTTCTCTATACCGATGGTATTATTGAAGCTGAAAACAAGGAAAAAGTTTTTTTCGGCATTGAAAGGCTTGGCAAGGTTCTTCAGGAATGCGATGATTTAAGCCCACAAGAATTGATCGACCAGATTATGATTCAGGCTCGAATTTTTACCGGTATGCGCCATTTCATAGATGATGTCACTCTAGTTGTAATGAAAGTCTTAAACTAATGATGTGGTCATCTCATGATTTTTCACAACGATAAAATCGTCTATTGAAGCAAATGATTTAATACTATCACTGGAAAAATAAGGTACAATTAAGACACTTTGGAAAACTACTTACTACACTCAAAGAAGGAGACATGTGCATGCAGGTAAAAATGACAGAACAGGGCGATATTGTTAATATAAGCGTCGAAGAAGAACGAATGGATGCCCATAATAGTGGCGACCTGAAAGAGCAGATGTTGCAGCTGTTTGATGAGGGGAAATGCAACCTGATAATTGACCTGAACTCAGTTCGCTTTATTGATTCATCCGGCTTGGGCGCTCTGGTTTCCGGCTTTAAAAATGCCAGTGCCCGCGAAGGGAACCTTAAACTATGTTGCCTTCAGCCTCAGGTCCGTTCGATGTTTGAACTGACACGTTTACACCGGGTTTTTGAAATTTTCACCACTTCAGATGAAGCCCTGGATAGCTTTTAATCAAATAACTATTTTCTACTGGAAGATAAAGAATGTCAAAACGGATTAAAGTTGACATAACAGTTCCAAATCAAACCAAATACCTGGGAGTGATCGGGCGGATTGGTGAGAGTATGGTGTATTCCCTGAAGGGCTATCAGGGAAACCGTCGGGAGCTGGCTTATCATCTCAATCTGGTGTTGACGGAAGCCCTGGCGAACGCAATCTGCCATGCCAACAGTTGTGATCCTGATAAAGAGGTAAGGGTATTGATTTCTGCCTCTGACAAAGATCTGACCATCAAGGTTTTTGATCAGGGGCAGGGCTTTGACATTGAAGCCCTATCCAAACACAAGGCACGAACAAATGATGAAGGGGGACGTGGGATCCAGATAATTTTTAAATTGATGGATCGGGTCCAATATACCCAGGAAGAAAACAGAAACGTCTTGGAAATGACCAAATATCTCCGCTAATCAATCCTTATTCAACTAACCCCATATTCTTTCAACTTGCGCCTGAGGGTGAGTCGGTTGATACCCAGAATATCTGCCGTACCTGTTTTATTGTTCCCGGTTCGTTGATAAATCGCTAAAATATGCTTTTTTTCAATCTCTGCAAGGGTCAACATCTCTTCTGTTGATGTCGTTACCTCAGAACAACACCCATTAAACATACTCGCAGGGAACCAAAATTAGAGATAGCTAAGTAGCTCCAAATGATTCGATATTGAAATCATCCCTGAGACCCCGCTACCATAACCAGCAAATTGCATATTCGCCTCATAAGCCGCAAGTTTATCCAGTTCAGAATCACCAATGAAAAGACATTTTTCAGGTTTAATATTGAGCGTTTCAGCGGCCAAAAACAACATATCCGGCGCAGGTTTAGGATGTTCGACATCATGACTCGTGACTACGGCTGAAAAGTAATCATGGAGGTCAAAATATTCAAGAATGGCTAAGATGCTCTTACCGCGATTCGTTGCAATTGCCAAAGGGTATCGATCAGTGAGGTGCTGTAGAAGTTCCGTTAAGTTTGATTCCGGCTCCATCTGGGGAATGAACTCCCGATAGTCCAAAGTTGCTGAAAAATTGAGTGCTGGAGTGACGTCTTCATGGCGTAAGAGATTGGCCAAAACGACCTTGGAACTGGCGGTATGACACATCTGTGCTAGCTCTTTTTGCTCAGTAACTACTGGAGGATAGGAAAACTCTCCCAAAATTCGATTATAATAGGCCAGATTCGCTTGGCGACTTTCAAACAGCACTCCATCACAGTCAAAAATAACCGCTTCAATCTGGCTCATGTTTCAATCTTCCTTAGTACATAAATGATTCCACCAAGTCCAAATAGAATCATTGGCAAAGAGAGCAGCTGCCCCATAGTCGCCCCCCCCCAGAGAAAGCCAAGTTGACTGTCTGGCTCACGCACAAACTCAATCAGAAAACGGAAGATGCCATATAAAAAAACAAAACTAAAAGCAGGAATACCCCGACGCACCCCGGAACGATGCAGAAGATAAATAATAATAAAAAGCGCCCCACCTTCAAGGCCAGCTTCATAGAGTTGGCTCGGATGGCGGGGCATTAATCCACCGCCTGGAAAAATAATTCCCCAAGGATGATCCGTCACCCGACCCCATAGTTCAGCATTAATAAAATTACCGATTCTTCCAAAACCAAGACCAATTGGCACCGCAGAAACAGCTAAATCGGCAACCAACAAAAGTGGTAAATCACGTCGATGACAAAAAAGTAACAGAACCAGAAGAACTCCAAGCAGACCACCATGAAAGCTCATTCCCCCTTCCCAGACGTAGAAGATTTCTAGAGGATGGCTTAAATAATAGCTAGCATTATAAAACAAGGTATAACCAACACGTCCGCCAATAACCACACCCAGAACCGCATAGAAGAGTAAATCAGAAATAGTTTCTTTATTGACAGGTATCGCACGGAGCTTTGCAACATGACACATCATAAAGAAGCCACCGACAAAACCCAGCAGATACATCATTCCATACCAGCGAACCGCAAGCGGACCAATGCTAAAAATAACCGGATCAATGTGTGGAAACATCATGGGATACTCTTCCTCAGCTCATTTATGACATTCTGCATATCTTCCGGTACCGGGGCAATAAAGTCCAGATCCTTATTCAATACGGGATGACGAAAGGCCAATTTTTCAGCATGCAGCAGTGGTCGTAATATTTGCATTTCGACAGCTGACGATCTTCCACCATAGCGAACATCACCTACCAATGGACAATTTTGTTCTGACATATGAGCTCTAATCTGATGGGATCGCCCCGTTAATATTTCGACGTTAAGCAATGAATAATTTGTTAGATCTTCCAACACCTGATATTTAGTAATCGCCTCCTTGCCACCCTTTGCGACAGATTTTACCCGATTTTCCTTTCTCGACCGACCCAGAAGAGATCTAATTTCTCCCTTGTTTTGTTCCGGTACACCTTGAACCAGAGCAAGATAATCTTTCTTGATTTCATGTTCCAGGAAAATTCGTGTCATCCCCTTATGTGCTCTGGGATGGATAGAAAAAACAATAAGCCCGGAGGTACCACGGTCCAAACGTTGAACCATCCCAATATGCGCTTTCAGATGCGGACGAAATGGATCTTTTAGATGCCACTGCAACGCCTCAAATAGAGTTCCTTTAAAACGCGCATGGGTAGGCTGAGTGTCAACTAACGCAGGTTTATTGATAACAATAATATATTGATCCTGAAATACAATATCTTGTTCACTTAATCGATAAGGGTCTAACGGTAACTGATCAATATAAACTTCAACCAAGTCACCGCCACTAGTTGTGGCTGAACAACTTCTGACTCTTCTGCCATTTATATGAACCCCACCAAGGTCAATAATTTTCTTTGCCTGGGTACGGGATAACTCAATGGAAGATTGAGCTAGATATTGATCAAGCCTCAATCCCGATTTTTCAAACGTGACCTGTAAACGGTGTATTGTCCATTTCATTGGCTCATATGTCCGTTTATTGGAATATAGCATTTATGTTATCTAATTTTAGACTTGACTTAGATCCTGAATTTGTTATTATACAGTCACGATTTAGATCTTTGAATTTCTGGGGTGCATGGGGTGGTTCTAATCCCTTGACCAACGTTTTTACTGACCTGTCGGTGCGTGAAAAAGTGGTGAGCAAGCCTGCCCGCGAGCAGGACGCCTAAAATTTTTTCCGTAGACAAAACTTTTGCTCAGGTCATCCGTACAGAATTACACCGGCATCCCGGAGAACAACCCATAAAAAAGGCTCTGATATCATCTCAGAGCCTTTTTCTTTTTCCATCTATATCACCCACGCTGAACTATACATCAACCCGCTCACGAAGTTCTTTACCTGTTTTAAAAAAGGGGGTCTTACGGGAGGGTATTTCTACCAATTCACCGCTTTTAGGGTTTCTTGCTTCACGAGCATCACGTTCACGCACTGAGAAAGAGCCAAAACCTCTAATCTCAACCCGATCCCCAAGAGTAAGTGCATTGCTGATCCCGCCGAAAATCAAGTTTATGACCATTTCAGCATCACTTTTATTAAGAATTTCATGTCCATCTGTCAGTTGCTCAATCAATTCACTTTTAGTCATCTTTACCATCCATATATTTCAATAGTTATGATCAATAGCCATTCCAGAGATACTGCGGACCAATCATTTTTTTCACTTTGAGATTAACTCCAAGATAGTGACTTGCAGCACTCTGGAGATATCGATCGATAAAATTTATTTTTTCAGGTTCAGGATAAACCAAATCAGGGTCATCATCTATACCTGCAACCGTAGCTGCATATTTAATAGCATCATTCAAAGTTCCAAGTTCATCAATCAAGCCAGCATCTTTAGCTTGTCGACCAGTGAAAATTCTTCCATCAACAAAGGGCTGAAGCCTGTCAATCGGGATATCCCGACCATCACTGATAGCCTCTACAAACTGCTGATGAACATCATCAATCATCACCTGAAGCAATGTTCGATCAGCTTCAGAAAAGGTGCGTGTTGATGAGCCAATATCTTTAAACCGGCCACTTTTAACAACTTCAGTCTGAATCCCAACCTTCCCCAGCAATTCCTGATAGTTGGGAAAAGACATAATCACACCAATGCTTCCAGTAATTGTTCCTGGATTTGCAAATATGCGTTCACCAGCAACCGCAAGGTAGTACCCCCCAGAAGCAGCAACAGATCCCATTGACACTACTAGTGGTTTCTCTTCAGCCAAGTGTTTCAATTCTGCATAAATCTCTTGCGATGGCCCGACACCACCACCCGGAGAATCAATCCGGACAACAACCGCTTTAATATTACTGCGATCGCTAAATTCTTTAATTTGATCAACGATCCGTCGTGAATCAACGATGGGACCTTCAACTTCAAGAATCCCAAGCTTATCACCGACTGAAACAACGACCGAACCAGTACGGAACATCCCTGCAGTCAAAACAACGAGGAGAAAAAAAATAAAAGTTCCGGCCACAGCCAGAGATGCGATTAAAAAAGGGCGTTTTTTCATTTCAGCCAATAAAAAAGGGGCTCCCGGTATATCTGGAGCCCCATTTAAGGTTCAAAAGTAAATTAGTCGTCAGACTTACGATCCATGGCACCTTTCAGCAGATCACCAAGATTTGATGTCGCTGTCTTTTGTGCACCCATGAATTCGTTAACTTCTGCTTTTTCTTTCTGAACATCCAGGTTCTTGACCGACAGAGCAATTTTCCGATCAACAGTATCAACCTGTAGCACTGCTGCTTCCAGCTCTGCACCGACTTCAGTAAAATCTTTCGGGCTGTCGATCTTTTCTTTACTCAATTCTGAAACATGAATCAGCCCTTCAATGCCCTCTTCCAGTTCAATAAAAATTCCGAAATCGGTTACTGAAGTGACTTTACCTTTCACAATGGTTCCACGAGCATAGCGAGTGGGGACAGTCTCCCAGGGATCGGTATTCAGTTGCTTCAAGCCAAGAGAGAAACGTTCGTTGTCTCGATCAATATTCAACACAACAGCCTTGACCAGATCACCCTTCTTATAGGCTTCTGAAGGATGCTTGATCCGTTTTGTCCAAGACAGATCAGAGATATGAACCAGGCCATCTATCCCCTCATCGACACCAACAAAAATACCGAAATCAGTGATATTTTTAACCTGACCCTCAATAATAGTGCCAATCGGGAATTTCTCACCAATTACATCCCAAGGATTCGGCTCGATCTGTTTCAAGCCAAGGGAAATACGCCGGTTATCGGTATCGAGTGCCAATACAACTGATTCAACATCATCGCCGATTGAAAGAACTTTGTTGGGATGTTTAACCCGTTTGGTCCAGCTCATTTCAGAGACATGAATCAAACCTTCAACACCCTCTTCCAGCTCAATAAATGCACCGTAATCGGTCAAACTGACAACTTTACCAGTGACCTTGGTCTCAATTGGATACTTGCTTGCGACATCCAACCATGGATCGGGTGCTATCTGCTTAAGACCCAGAGAAACTCGCTCCTTCTCTTTATCAAATTTCAGAACCTTGACATTGATTTTGTCGCCGACAGCCAAAATATCAGATGGGTGCTTGACGCGCCCCCATGACATATCGGTGATATGCAACAAGCCATCAATACCTCCAAGGTCAATAAATGCACCATAATCTGTCAGGTTTTTAACAATACCCTCAATAACCTGGTTTTCTTCCAATGTTGTCAAAGTGTCAGTACGCTGAGACTCTCTCTCCGTTTCGAGCAGAACCCGCCGCGAGAGAACAATATTGCCACGTCTTTTGTTCAGCTTGATGATTTTGAAATCAAAGGTTTGTCCGATCACCTTGTCCAGATTACGGACTGGGCGGAGATCAACCTGAGACCCTGGCAAGAAAGCGTTAACGCCGATATCAACAGACAAACCACCTTTGATACGACTGAGAATCCGACCCTCGACAACTGCATCCTCCTCAAGAGAATTCCAGATCTTCTGTCGATCAGCTTTCTCTTTGGAAAGGACGATCAGACCACTGTCACTTTCACCACCACCAAACAGGACATCATAAACGTCACCAACTTTGACGTCGATCTTCCCTTTTTCATCGGCAAATTCACGGAGCGATATAACGCCCTCAGATTTATAGCCGACATCGACAACGACCGAATCAGGATTGACCTGAACAATCGTTCCCTCAACAACATCGTTGCGTTTCAGCTCAAGGCCACCCTGCTCAAAATCTTTAAGCATTTCCTCAAAGCTTTCCTCACCCTCTTCTAATTCCAGTTCTTCATCTTGCATGTCTTTTTCTTCTACCATTGGAGATGTTACCCCCTTACGAATTTCCCGACGCCTCTCGACGGCGGACTCAATTTGAGACTGCGCAAGTTAGCACAGCCCTTGAGAAAAAACAAACCAATATTTATCAAGCAGTTATTCTCTTTTAACCGGCAAGTTCTGTTTCTTTATCTTTAATAACAGTCAACATTTTGTTAAGGACCTCATCAATCGATTGTTGCGTTGAATCAACAAGCACCGCGTCATCCGCTTGCATCAACGGAGCCAGTGTTCTGGCAGTATCTGCTGAATCACGAGCTGCAACTTCGGCAATTGTTTGTTGCAGATCTACAGCAATCCCTTTACTCAGTAACTCTTCATAGCGACGCTGCCCTCGTGCTTCTGCTGTTGCAGAAAGAAAAAACTTAACATCTGCATAGGGAAATACAACTGTACCGATATCACGCCCTTCAAGGATAACTCCACCACCCTCTCCCATTTCTCGTTGCATCCGTAACATGGCTTCACGCACAGCGGGAGAAGCGGCAACTTGAGCCGTTAACAGACTGATCTCTGGTGTTCGTATCTGCTCCGAAACATCCACCCCATTAGCCAAGACTTTTTCAAGTCCATTTTCACGAACAAAATCAATCGATAAACCGGCACAGAGTTTTTTTAATGCGACACCATCATGCAGATTAATTCCCTGCCTTTGAGCCAACAGAGCTACGGAGCGATACATTGCCCCGGTATCGATATTCAAATAATCAAGCTGGCTGGCCAACGCCTTGCTCAAAGTACTTTTCCCCGCTCCGGACGGACCATCGATGGCAATAATTAGCTTTTTTTTCAAAATGCCCTACCTTCTGATATTAATGACAACAACTCCCAAAACTTGGGGAATGAAGTTTCAGTACAGGCCGTATCCAAAATCTTGGTCTCACCTGCAGCAGCTAATGCCGCAATAGACATACTCATGGCAATGCGGTGATCACCGAACGAGTTGACCTCTCCGCCCCTTAATAACTTACCACCAACAATCCGCATCCCATCGTCCAGGGGATCTATTTGAGCACCAAGAGACCCCAAACAGTCACACATGGCAGCAATGCGATCCGTTTCTTTGACGCGCAACTCCCTAGCATCACGAATTGTTGTCACCCCCTCAGCAAAAGCTGCTGCTACACTGATAACTGGAAACTCATCAATAGCTCGGGGAATTAAATCACCGCCAATTTCAATACCCCGTAAATCGCTACTCTTGACCAACAGATCAGCAACAGGCTCACCGGACAGTTCACGCTGATTGGTTAACTGTATGGAACCGCCCATCTGCTGCAGAATATCGATAACACCAATCCGGGTCGGGTTAACACCAACATTTTTCAGTAATAGTTCAGAATTGGGGACAATCAACCCAGCGACGAGAAAAAAGGCTGCCGAAGAGATATCACCTGGCACCTCAACATCACGCCCTTCTAACTGGGCCCGTCCGGTGACCCTGGCTCCTCCGCTAAAGGATTCCAGATCAGCGCCAAAGAAACGTAACATTCGTTCGCTATGATCCCGTGACAGGTGCGGTTCATAGACCGTGGTTGTCCCTTCGATCTGCATACCAGCAAGGAGTAATGCCGATTTCACCTGGGCGCTTGCAATCGGCGAATGATAATCTTCAGGATGCAAACCACCTCCGTCTATTGCCAACGGAGCCTTGGAATTTCCATCTCGGCCGAGTATTTTTGCCCCCATTGCGGTTAACGGATTAATCACCCGGCCCATCGGTCGTTTGCGTAGATATTGATCCCCGGTCAATATGGAAAAATACGGTTGTGCTGACAGGAGGCCACTCATCAAGCGCATTGTGGTTCCCGAGTTGCCACAATCAACCACATCAGTCGGCTCCTGCAAACCATCCAACCCACGACCATGGATAATCAATTCGTCATCAGCCTTCTCAACAACCTCAACTCCTAAATTTTGGAAAGCTTTCAGCGTTGACAGGCAATCCTCACCACGTAACAGCCCGCTTATCCGACTTTCTCCCTGTGCCAGAGAAGCAAACATGATGGCACGGTGAGAAATCGATTTGTCCCCGGGGACAACAAATTTTCCACGCAAACTCTTGGCAGGCTTAATGGTTCGGGATTCTAATTCATGCATCAGGGTGATCCTTAATAAATCAGGGTGGTTAGACTGGAGGCTGAAGATTATTTGGTTTTAAGGTTTTATAAGCTGTCCAGAATACCGCTAGTTTAAGTAACTTTGTAGTGAACTATGAGACTGTCTCCAGCTCCATCGGGGGCTGTCCCAAGAGTTTACGAGCCATGGAATTGTGGCGGTTCGCACCGCAAAAGCCTGGGACAGCCCCCATACGGGGACAGTCCCGGATTTGCTGCTATCTCTTCTTAAACCAACGCTATTCTAAGCTGTCCACGATTTGCCTTCAGCCTGAATACCTTCAGTCTATCCAGCTTTACCTTTAATTTATAGTATTGTGTCTCGAAGTTGTTTTGAGCGTAGAAAGAATTCAAAAAGCTTCTCACCGTTACCCTCGGCAATATCTGCTTTCAGTTCAATAAAAGAAGTCTCGAACTGCTCTATCATTTCCAGCAATGCATCACGATTGGTTTCAGCGATATCCCGCCACATGGTTGGGTCGGAAGAAGCTATCCGGGTAAAATCCCGAAATCCACCAGCCGAATATTCAAGGATATTCTCTTCATAATGATCATAGGAACCAACCGCATTGACTAGGGAATAAGCAACCATATGCGGCAGATGACTGATAGCCGCAAGCACCTTATCATGCTTTTTGTAGTCCATCTGTACCACTTGGCTGCCGACCAACGTCCACATCTGGGTAATCAGTTCAAGGGCTTGGGTATTCGTATTTTCTGTTGGGGTCAAAATGCAGCGTTTACCATGATAGAGGCTTGAGA
The DNA here is from genome assembly GCA_033791405.1 of Desulfuromusa sp. Taxonomy (GTDB): domain Bacteria; phylum Desulfobacterota; class Desulfuromonadia; order Desulfuromonadales; family Geopsychrobacteraceae; genus Desulfuromusa. Next base: position 14,697 of record JASJGT010000037.1, on the reverse strand, counting down.
AAGCTGCCTCTGCACCACTGTTCTCGGTGCCCGCAATCGGATGTCCAGGAACAAAATGAACCCCCTCGGGCAACAGGGGTTCAATCACTCTGATAACATCACCTTTTACACTACCCCCATCAGTTATAATTGCTCCCGGTTTCAAACCTGGTAAACAACGTTGCGTAACAGATCCTAAAGTTTTAACCGGTGTGGCAAGAAAAATCACATCAGCATCTTTTACCGCATCTAATGGATCACGAACATAAGTATCAATCACGCCAAGTTCAAGCGCTTTCTCTAAGTTGGGCTTGCCCCGACCACAACCGATCACTTCACCAACGGCTCCAGCCTCCTTCAGGGCAAGAGCGAGTGATCCGCCGATCAAACCGACACCAATAATCGTTAGGCGGGGAATCAGGTAATTTTCAGACATAGGTATTTTCCCCCGTCGGATTTTCATTTCGAGCTATTGGATAAGAACCAAGAATTTTGAGAAAGTGACAGTGGTTACGCAATTCCTCTACCGCCGCCGAAATTTCCGAATCATCAATGTGGCCGATCAAATCAAGGAAGAAAATATATTCCCAAGCTTTCTGCTTCATCGGTCGGCTCTCAATCTTCGCCAGGTTAATCTCCCTCTTACTAAAAGGTTCAAGCATCCGGTAAAGAATTCCCGGCTCATCCTTGACGCTGAACATAATTGAGGTTTTATCCGCACCACTCTTTTCTGGGGTTTTCTTACCAATCACCAAAAAGCGGGTAAAGTTATGTGGGTTGTCTTCAATTTTAGCTTTAACAACTTGCAAATTGTACTGAATTGCAGCCGCATGACTGGCAATCGCTGCCACCGATTCGTCTTCGGCCGCCATCTGGGCTGCTGCTGCGGTACTGGCAACATCAAGGAGAGGCGTATCTGACATATTTGTTTCCAGCCAGTGACGACATTGAGCCAGAGGTTGAGGATGGGAAACAATTTTACTGATTTTCTCGAGACGCCCAGACTTTGAAAGCAGGTTATGGGAAATTTCCAGCATAATCTCTGCAATCATCTGCAAGCTGGAATCAAAAAACATATCCAAGGTGTGATTGACAACACCCTCAGTCGAGTTTTCAACCGGCACCACTCCGTAGTGAGCACGGCCCCGTTCTACTTCCTCAAAAACTGCTGGAATACTTTTTAAAGGAACTAGCTGTGCGGATAAACCGAACTGCACCATGGCCGCCATATGGGTAAATGTCGATTGTGGACCAAGAAAAGCAACTTTCATCGGCTGTTCCATATTCAAGGATGCCGAAATAATTTCACGAAAAACCTTACAAACCGATTCGTTAGGAAAAGGCCCTGGGTTTTGACTTGTTAACCGCTCATAAATTGCTTTTTCCCGACTCGGCACATAGAAAGTTTTTTCACTTCCTTCCTTGGCTTTACCAACCGAAACAACCACTCTTGCACGCTGATTCAGGAGATCCAGAATCTGGTTATCAAGCTGATCAATCTGCTCTCGCAGTTCATTTAAATCGCTGTTTTCCATAAAAATAACTTTCTAAAAAAGATAAAATCGTGAGATGGAAGAATCTAGCTTAACCGGCAGAAAAAATCAATTTTGTAAACATCGACAATCCCAGCGAAAACGACCTTGACCCCTGAGTTTGGCACAGTTAAACTCCTATTTCAAATCTATATAACCAACTTTTCATAAAGGAATTTCTCCATGCCTATTGCAACACAAATCAAAAAACATATCGAAAGTGCCTCATGGATCCGTAAAATGTTTGAGGAGGGTGCGGCATTAAGACAACAATACGGTGATGACAATGTCTTTGATTTTACCCTTGGCAACCCCACTATGGAGCCACCTGAAAAATTACATCAAGAATTAAAAAAAATAGCCGAGAACCCTACACCGGGGATGCACCGCTATATGAACAATGCCGGATATGATGAAACTCGGGCAGCCGTTGCCGAAGTGATTGCAGAGAGGTGTGATAACACAATCACAAAAGATCACATTGTCATGACTTGTGGAGCCGGTGCCGCCTTGAATGTCGTCCTAAAAACTTTACTGAATCCAGGGGACGAAGTCATTATACTCACCCCTTATTTTGTTGAATACAAGTTCTATATCGACAATCAGGGTGGAATTCCCGTTGAAGTTGTCACTGATGATAATTTTCAGCCTGACCTGGATGCTATCGAGTCTGCCATTAATTCAAGAACCCGGGCGATTATTATAAATTCACCCAACAATCCCACTGGCGTCATCTATCCGGAAACAACCTTGAATTCGTTGGGAAACTTATTGCAGAAAAAAGAGCAGGAATTTGGCACAACAATCGTTGCCATTTCTGACGAGCCCTACGCCCGAATTAGTTTTGGTGAAGCAGTCCCGTGCATTTTCAAAGCGATCCAAAATTCACTGATTGTCACCTCTCACTCAAAAGATCTAGCTCTGCCGGGAGAGCGGATTGGCTATCTGGCAGCAAATCCAACCTTGACTGATGTTGATCTTTTTATGCAGGGAGCCATTTTTTGTAACCGGGTCCTGGGTTTTGTCAACGCTCCCGCACTCATGCAAAAATTGGTAACTAATTTACAACGAGTCAGTGTTGATGTTGAAAAATACCGTCGCAAGCGAGACCTTCTCTACAATAAACTTTATAAACTAGGTTTTGAAATGGTCAAACCTGGTGGTGGATTTTATCTTTTTCCCAAATCACCCTTCGTTGACGAAATGAAATTTATCAACATGGCACAAAAATACAGAATTCTGTTAGTTCCAGGATCAGGATTTGGCGCTGCCGGATTTTTCCGGATTGCCTACTGCGTTGACGATAAAATGATAGAAAAAAGTTTACCGGTTTGGGGAGAACTGGCGCGGGAAGCTGGATTGTCTGCTCGTTAAATAGATCCCGGATGATTGTACTGTCACCACTCAAATGTGCTGGAGAGCAAAGATGGCTAAGAAACTTTTTATTGCGGCAACCGGACAAAACATAGGCAAGACAACTGCGAGTCTCTCTTTGGTTCACCTGGCAAAAAAGAAATATCGTCGGGTCGGATTTATCAAACCACTAGGGCCAAAAGTGACTGAGTACAAAGGGGTCACTGTTGATTCGGATGCCGCTCTAATGTGCCAGATTTTCAGCATGGGGCGCGATCTCCCATATATGTCGCCAGTAGTAATCCAACCCGACTCAACCCGCAAAGCACTGGATGGGAAACTTGATTCACACGGCCTTGAGCAAAAAATATTGGAAGCTTGTGCCGCGCTGGAAAAAAAATGTGACTTCATCATTATCGAAGGATCCGGTCATCCAGGAGTGGGATCAGTTGTCAATCTTTCAAATGCCCGGATTGCCAGTCTCCTGGAGGCAAATGTCTTAATGATCACCGGCGGTGGAATCGGCAGTGTCATCGATAACGTTAACATGAATAAGGCTCTTTTCGAAAAAGAGGGGGTCGAAATTCGCGCCATCATGGCAAATAAGCTTTTAGCAGAAAAACGGGAGAGTACTCTCAACTACCTTGAAAAAGCATTTGCTGATGAATCATTCAAAGTCCTCGGCGGATTTAATTACCAGCCGGTACTGGCTAATCCCACCCTGAACCGGATTGCAAAAATCCTTGATCTACAAATTTCCGGCAATAAACGTGATGTCAAACGGATTATTCACTTCCTGCAGATAGGTGCACCATCGACCCAGCGGGTCACCGAACTACTACGTGACGATACGCTGTTGATTGTCACCAGCAGCCGAGATGAATTACTGGTTACATTGTCAAACATGTATCAGATCCCCGACTATCGGAATAAAATTGTCGGACTGTTAATTCCGGGAATTCATAAAATCAGCGATATCACACAACAAATTATCGACCGGAGCAACATTCCTTATCTCCGCACGACCAACCATACAACTGGCAAACTCTATCGAACCATCAATGAAGATGTTTATAAGCTGCTGGCTGAAGATAAGGAAAAGATCGACATGATCAAAAAATTATCAGAGGTTCGATTTGATTTTGATAAATTGGATGCATTATTTAGCTGATCGATTGATTTCATCAGCTTTGAGGTGGGCGGGGATTATCTCCCCTTGTGGACTAACATAACGAACTTCACAGCGCAGATCAAAACCAATCTTCTCTTGTACAATCTGGCGCACACGAGCAATTAGCAAAAGAACATCTGTCGAGCTTGCTTTACCCAGATTAACAATAAAGTTGGCGTGCTGACGAGAGATTTCTGCCTGCCCAATCCGTTCTCCCTTTAATCCAGCATCTTCAATAATTTTTCCCGGAGGACCGACAGTTGCGTGCATTTCTGTACTGCTAAGAAAAACCGACCCACAATTTGGTTGTTTACGTGGAAACTTGTAACGTCTGGTGCGTAGATCTTCAATCATTTCTCGACGAACTTTTTTGCTATCCCCGGCAGGGCAATTCAACTCCACCCTGACAACAATACAATCGGTATCCTGCAGGGCACTATGTCGATAGGAAAAATCACAATCCGCTTGTGTGAGCGGCTGAGCTACACCTGTCTTATCGACAATTGTGACATTGACAACATTCTCACCAATCCCCTTCCGCTGACTACCGCCATTCATCATCACCAGGCCACCAACAGTTCCAGGAATCCCAATACAATGCTCCAAACCACTTAAACCTGCCTGCATCGACCTTCGAGCCAACTGCGGAACCCAAGTACCGCCACCAGTGATAATGGTATTCCCAGATATTTGAATATCCGCCATCCGATCACCGATCTTTAAAACAACTCCACGCACTCCAGCATCATCAAAAAGGAGGTTTGTTCCTTGTCCAATAATAACTAGTGGAATTTTATTTTCATGAACAAACTGTAGAATTTTAGCGACCTGCTGAGCGTTATCCGGTTCAATAAATAGATCTGCTGATCCACCAATTTTCCAACTGTTATGCCGGTAAAGAAATTCATCAAAAGCTACGTTGCCGATCTCTAGACCTGCTAACTGTGTTAATTTATTTTTAAATTGGTCAGTCATTATTTCCACTCTTTGAAGCACATAAATCGACAACCTGTAATTGAATCGATTCCTTTCCACGCCACTGGTTGATGCCAGGACGATACAACAGATCTATTTTTCCGTCCAATTGGTCAAAATATTCGGCTTGCCCGAAAGCAATACAACCAACCCGCGAACCCTGCTGCTCCACATCAAATTTCAGGTGTTTATCAGCCAGAATTCGAGGTGAATAAACTTGGCAGTTACGACTGATAAAAGTGGGTTGGGGATTGCCAGATCCGTAAGGATTCAGGGTTTCCAGCTCCTTCAGTAAAGGCAAAGTAAAGTTGGAGATAGCAACCTCACCATCGTGAGATAAAACGGGCAAAAGTTCCTCAGCTCGAAGTCGATCAGCGGCAACCTGTTCAAAATCGACAATAAAATCTTCCAGGTTTTCTTCTTTAATGGATAACCCGGCAGCCATGGCATGACCGCCAAATCCTGCCAGGGATTCAGCGCTCTCTTGCAGTGCCTGATAAAGATTGAAATTACCAATTGAACGGGCAGAACCTTTCCCTTGTCCATTTTCGAGGGCGATTAAAACAGTTGGACGATGGTAACGCTCAACCAACCGACTGGCAACAATTCCAATAACACCTGAATGCCAATGATCACTGGCTAACACAATACTATAACGCTGCGATCGATTCGATTCTTCAACCAGCGAAATTGCTTCAACGAGTGTTTTCTGTTCAATTTTCTGTCTTTCCCGATTAAATCCATCCAAGAGCTCTGCCAAAAGATCAATATTCTGTGGATCTTCACCCAGCAACAACTTGACTCCCAGAGCAGCATCCTCCAGTCGCCCTGCTGCATTCAAGCGTGGAGCGAGCCGGAAACCGACCGTTCCACTAGTGACCTGTTTAACATCGGCAACTCGTTTCAATGCTGCAATACCAGGTCGTACTCCAGCCTCCAAGAGCTGTAATCCGTTCCGCACCAGGATACGATTAACCCCACCTAAAGGGACAATATCAGCAATCGTTCCGAGGGCAACCAGATCGAGACCGTGACGTAAATCCGGTTCGTTCCTTGCAGAAAAATAGCCATTTTCCCGTAGCCGCCTGCGTAATCCAACCAGCAAAAAAAAGCAACTCCTACTCCGGCCAATTCAATCCAGGGAAAACGATTTGAATACAGGTGTGGGTTAATCAATGCCAAACAGGCGGGAAGTTTATCAGGTGGCTGATGATGATCGGTAATAATCAGATCTAAGCCAAGCTCAGCTGCCAGATCAGCTTCTGCTTGGGCAGAAACGCCACAATCAACAGAGAGGACAAGCGAACAACCATTCTCTTGCGCCTGTCGCATAGCATCGGCAGACAAACCATAGCCATCCTTCAATCGCAGAGGAATATGATACTCAACCTCACCACCTAAAGCACGTAGTGTTTCAACCAACAAAGTACATCCGGTGATACCATCGACATCATAATCACCATGTACCGCAATCTTTTCCCCCTGCACTAACGCCTGCTCCAATCGAGCACAAGCAATCGTCATATCGGGCAGCAGGTCGGGATCAGGCAACGCTGACAATTTTGCCTGAAGAAATTCAACCCCCTGCTCCGCCGTTGTAATTCCACGCAACAACAAAATTTTGGCGGTCAAATTATGGACATCGAGTTTTGTGGCCAATTGGCTAATCTGAGCTGCTTCCGGCTGCTCTCTACGTAATTTCCACTTGCGCAGTTTTACTTGATGCATCTGAACCCTATCAATGTCACGTTACGACAGCTCGATATGTCTGAAAAGATGATTAAACTAAAACAGGCCGGGACAAAAGCCCGACCTGATATTTTTCTTTATTGTGTTGTTTTTGGAATTTCAGGATGTGTCTTGATGAAATCCAGTTCCGCACGGACCTTTTTCGCACCTGGACTCCCGGGATCAAGTGCAATGAAGCGCTCCCAGACCGAACTAGCTTTAGCAAAATCCTGCAGATCATAGCGATAAACAATACCTAGATTATAAAGACTTTGCTGATGATTTTTATCAATCTGATTTGCTTTTTCAAAGCTGTTGATTGCCTTGTCATACCAACCGACACGTCGATACATCACCCCTTGATCCGTTAGAGTATTAGGATCATTACCGTTAAGTTCAAGGGCTTTGGCATAAGCATGAATAGCCTTCATCGGCTGATCAGAATCAAAGAAGCTATGCCCAAGCTGAATCCAGGCATTGCGATTTTCCGGCTCTCTGGCAACAATACCTTCCAGTATTGAAGTCTGCTGTTGCTGATTAACAACTGGTGCCGGTGCTGGGAGAGAAGACGGAGCAGAGGAAGAAGAATCCTTTTGTGAATTGGTCACAATCACACCAATCAGAATACCTGCAGCCAGGGCAAGAACAACAAATAGGATTGTCTCTTTCTTCATTCAGCTATCAACCTCATCTCTCATCCTTGGGATGAGTCGAAAAAATTTACAACGCCATCACTTAGTGCGTTTTCCCATCTTCTGCTGCCAGAAAATCAGTACCGGACTAGCGACAAAAATTGACGAATAGGTACCGATCAATACACCAACTAGCATAGCAAAAGCAAAGTTGTGGATCACTCCTCCGCCAAGAACAAACAGGGCAAGAACAACCATCAAAGTCGTTCCAGAAGTCAGCAGAGTACGGGACAGAGTTTCATTGATACTGCGATTGACAATAAAAGGAAAACTTTCCTTGTTGTGTTTACCAGTATTCTCACGAATCCGGTCATAAACAATAATCGTATCATTTAGTGAATAGCCAATAATTGCCAGAAATGCAGCAATAATCGGCAAATCAATCTCTTTTCCAAACAGACTGAATGCCCCTAAGGTGATCACAACATCGTGAACAAGAGCAATGATTGCACCAACGGCAAAACGGAATTCAAACCGCCAGGAGATATAAGCAAGAAGCCCCAACATTGCATAAAAGAGCGCTTTTAACCCTTTGTTGCGGAGATCCTTTCCAACCTGTGGCCCTACCATTTCTACCCGGCGAATATCGACATCACCTTTTTCATAGGTTTGATCAAGGGCATTCTGAATCTGCACTGAAAGGCCCTTTAATTCACCAGAGGCTTGCTCAACTCGAATCAAAAATTCATTTTGATTGTCACCAAAGCTCTGCACCACCGGGTTGCCAAGCTCTAGTTCACCCAGTGCTTTTTTGATGGCAGTCGCATCAGTTGGTTGAGAAAATTGAACTTGAACCAGAGTTCCACCAGCAAAATCGATTCCATAGTTTGGTCCACCCTTAACTACCAGGGAAGCCAGACCAATGAGAATCAACGCGATGGAGACAATCAACGCAATTTTGCGTTTACCAACAAAATCTATATTAACATCCGGCTTGATCAGCTGCATGCCGTCAGCCTCCTTATATACTCAGCCGCTTAACTTCACGGCCTTTCAAGAAAAGATCAAAAATAACCCGCGAAACAAAAATCGCAGTAAACAATGATGCGATAATGCCAATTGACAACGTGACTGCAAAACCACGGACAGGTCCAGTACCAAACTGGAACAGCACCAAAGCGGCCAGCAAAGTTGTCAAGTTAGCATCGATAATCGTCATAAAAGCTTTACCATAACCAGATTCAAGGGCCAGCTTTGGAGCTCTACCGAGCCGCAATTCCTCACGAATCCGTTCAAATATTAAAACGTTGGCATCAACTGCCATACCAACGGTCAAAACAACACCAGCAAGTCCCGGTAGAGTCAAAGTTGCTCCAAACATTGCCAACATCGCGGCAATGAACACCAGGTTCAGGGAGAGAGCAATAACCGCCACAATCCCGGAGAGTTGATAATAAATAATCATCGCCAGGACAACTAAAATAGCACCTACGAGGATTGATTTGATTCCCTTGTTGATAGAATCCTGCCCAAGGGAAGGGCCAACCGTCCGATTTTCCATAATTTTAACCGGAGCAGGCAACGAGCCAGCACGCAAAATTATTGCCAGATCGGTTGCCTCCTGAGAGGAAAATGATCCGGAAATCTGAGCACTACCTCCAGCAATCCGCTCGCGAATGACAGGCGCAGAATAAATCGTATCATCCAGAACGATAGCCATCCGTTTACCAACATTCGCTGCAGTGATCTGGTCAAAACGTTTGGCACCGACAGCGTTGAACTCAATAGAGACATAGGGCTCGTTAAAACGGGTATCAATTCGCACGTTTGCATCAGATAAAAGATCACCTGTCAACACCGTTTTATCAATTACAACCAAGGGTTTTTCTGTCGCCGCCCCAGTCGATCGATTAACTTCTCGCTCATAGAGAAGCTGGGTTCCCACTGGCAATTTACCAGCAACAGCATCCTGAAGATTGGCCGTTTCATCAACCATTTTGAATTCAAGACGCGCAGTTTTTCCAAGTAAAGCAATTGCCCGCTCGGGATCTTCGACACCAGGAAGTTGAATCAGGATGCGATTACCACTCTGCCGTTGCAAAGTCGGTTCACTAACACCAAACTGATCGACCCGATTACGCATGGTTTCCAAAGCTTGTCGGACTGCGTAATCCTTGATGTTTTCAATCTCGTTGTCGCTTAACCGAAAGTGTTTTTCGATATAACCACCGGCTCCGGTGATCGTTTCAGCTTCCAGAGAAGGATAATCGTCAGCCATTAATGCATCAACTTTAGCCCCTTCTTCTTCATCATATACAAGGATGACCAACCGATCCCCCTGACGCCTTTCCAGTCGCTTGAAAATAATATCCTTCTCGCGTAACTGAGTCTCAGTCTGGTCAATAATCGTATCAATACGACTTTCAACCGCTTTATCGACTTCGACACCAAGTACCAGATGCATGCCACCCTGCAAATCAAGTCCAAGCTGAATCGGGCTAATGGTATCAGTCCACCACTGTGGCAAATTGCCCTGCATCATCGTTGGTGCAATAGCAAAAACTGACAAGAGCAGGCAGAGTAAAACCAGTACACTCCTGAATTTAAGACTTTTGGACATTTGTATTGTATCTCCCTTTAAGCATTTAAAATGGGCAAATCGAAAGGTCTACTGTTGTTTGACTTCAGTGACTGAAGCACGATTCATCTTGATTTTTACCCCGGTTGCAACCTCAATAGTTACGGTTGTCTCTTCAACGGCAGTAATTTTGCCATGCATACCACCGGCAGTAACAATACTATCTCCTGATTTCAGACCACCAACCAGTTCCTTCTGTTGCTTGGCACGTTTCTGCTGCGGCCGAATCAGTAAAAAATAGAAGATGGCAAACATCGCCACCAGCATAATAATTCCCTGATATTGCCCCCCCTGCCCTTGAGCTGCCGTGCCTCCTGCCATTGCAAATGCTTCCGATACCATGTGAGTTCCTCCTTGAATGTGTTTCAGATAGATTTTTATCTAATCTGTAGAATTTAACTTATTAATATTTCTCTTTTTTTATAAAAGTCTTTGCGGAATTCAGTAAAGTTTCCATTTTCCAGAGCCTGCCTGATTTCAGCCATCAGTTGTTGATAATAATAGAGATTGTGGTGCGTGTTAAGTACCGATGCGAGAATTTCTTTACTGGTGTAAAGATGACGCAAATAGGCACGACTGTAATTCCGGCAAACGTAACATTGACAATCTGGATCTAGCGGTTGTTCATCATCACGATACTGTGCCTGCTTGATGCTGATTTTTCCAAAGCTGGTAAATAACATCCCATTGCGAGCATTGCGGGTCGGCATAACGCAGTCGAACATATCACAACCGCGTGCTACACCTTCTAATAAATTTTCCGGTGTCCCAACTCCCATCACATAGCGGGGACGATCAACAGGCAATAATGGCAGACTATACTCCATCATGTCATACATCAATGAAGTCTCTTCACCAACCGACAATCCACCCAGCGCATATCCCTCGAACCCTATTTCTCGCAATTGTTCAGCGCTTTGCTTACGCAGATCTAACTCCATGCCACCCTGAACAATCCCAAACAGTGCTGAATTTGAACCTTCTCGAAGCACTTTGCGGCAACGTTGAGCCCAACGAGTCGAACGATTAGTTGAATCAACAATATAGGCACGTTCAGCCGGATGGGGGATACATTCATCAAAAACCATGATAATATCTGATCCCAGCGCCAGCTGAATTTCCACTGACAGTTCGGGAGTCAGCAAATGGTTACTGCCATCCAAATGAGATTGAAATGCAGCACCTTCCTCAGTAATCTTGCGTAAATCCCCAAGACTGAAAACCTGAAAACCACCACTGTCGGTCAGGATCGGACGATCCCAATGCATAAATTGATGCAATCCGCCAAGCTGTTGAATCAGTTTGTGTCCCGGACGCAGATAAAGATGATAGGTGTTGGCCAGAATAATCTGCGCACCGATCTCTTTCAATGCTTCCGGTAACATCCCTTTAACCGTTCCCTGAGTGCCAACCGGCATGAACGTCGGGGTATCGATTTCACCTCGCAGCGTATAAATTCGACCACGCCGCGCCTGAGAGTTGGAATCCTGTTGTAAAAGATCATATCTGAAACCAGACATATTGCATCCGTATTAATTACAAAAATACAAAAACTATTGTTTCAGAAATCACAAGATGGCTAAGCAAAAATTTCGTCCGACAAGACGTAGTGTTTTTTCAGGGGTGAAGACATACATAAGGTATGTCGAGATCCTGAAAAAATACTGCAACGCAGTAGGTCGGACTTTTTGCGACGCCATCATATTATTAACATGCAGTCGCCATAGCTAAAAAAACGAAACCGTTCAGCAACCGCTTTCTGATAAGCAGAAAGAATAAAATCACGTCCGGCAAATGCCGAAACCAACATAAGTAATGTCGATTTTGGCAGGTGGAAATTAGTAATCAGAGCATCGACAATCTTGAACTGATACCCCGGATAGATAAAAATTTTACTGTCACCGCCACCGGGTTGCAATAAACCATCCTCTGTTGCAGCGGTCTCGAGTGCTCTGGCGCTGGTGGTTCCCAAAGCAAAAACTCGTCGACCTTCTTTGCGAGCCAGATTGATTGAAGCCGCTGTGCCCTCTGGAATCGAAAAAAGCTCAGCATGCATCTGATGTTGACGAATATCTTCGACTCGGACAGGGAGAAAAGTTCCTAATCCAACATGCAGAGTCAAATTTTTAATTTCAACTTTTTCAGTGGTCAATTGTTGCAAAATATTTTCAGTAAAATGTAACCCGGCAGTCGGTGCTGCCACAGCACCTTTCTTTCGGGCAAAAACTGTCTGATAGCGAGATCGATCTTCCTGACAATCTTCACGCTTGATATAAGGGGGCAAAGGAAGATGGCCAACTTCTTCAATTTTTTGCATGAAATCGCCAGAATAATAAAAGCGAACCCGTCGATATGGCGATTCCATCTCTTCCAGAATTTCAGCAGAGAAATCCGAAGTAAAATTGACGATCGTTCCGACCCGCAGCGATTTGGAACTTTTTGTCAAGCAAAGCCATTCCTCAGCTTGCGCACCATCTGAATGCTGCCGCACCAGAAATACTTCAACTTTCCCTCCAGTTTGCTTATGACCCAGCAGACGAGCGGGAATCACTCTGGTATCATTCACCACCAGAACATCACCAGGCTGAAAATATTCCAGAATATCGGCAAATTGCTTAGACTCTACCGTGGCGTGCTGACGATCCAGACACAACAATCGTGAGGCATCACGCTGCACCATAGGTACCTGCGCAATCAGTTCATCGGGAAGCAAAAAATCAAAATCAGTCAGCTGCATCAAAACCAGTCCAAAGCAAGTCAAACAGCGACATAGAAGATCATAGAAGCTTGCCAATGTCAATCGCTTTCCTCTGTGTTAGAGCAGCGTTACAACTGGGATTCATCGCTTTAACAAAGTTTAATTAGGCAGTGCCAGAAAGAATTGACAGGAGTGAATAATATCGTTATTAATGAGACACTCATTCATCGATGCGAGGGGGGCATTCCATGTAAGTGAACACCCCCCATTATCAATAAATTCTACTAGTTTATAGAGCGTTAACCGTTTGTCCGTTATTGCTTTGAGTGGATTTCTAAACTTTAAGAGGAGAAAAACATGAAGAGGTTCTGGGTTATGATTTTAGTCTTTGGATTACTGTTAACGGGTTGTGGGGATAAAGAAACCGTAACGACAACCGAACCTGCACCGATCCCGCCAGCAAAACCAACGGCAACGGAACAAGTCAAGAAAACAGCTGATGATGTTGCCAAGAAGGCAACTGAAATGGTCGAAACGGGGACACAAATAGTCAAGGACAATGCTGCCGATGCAACACAGGCAGTTAAAGAAGTGGTGGCAACAGCAAAAGAGGATGTTACTGCTGTGGCTGAAGTAGCCAAGCAGAAAACAACCGCCATGGTCGATAGTTCTAAACAGAAGGGTCTCGAGGTAAAAGAACAATTAGCACAGGAAGGGACGCAGGTATTGAACGCCCTGCAGAAAAACCCAGCTGATAGTAAAACCGCAACAGAAGCACCGGCACCAACAAAAGAAACACCAACCGTCGAAGCGAAAAGCAGTAATCTTGTCGCCAGTGCTGCAGCCGTAGTCAGTAGTGTTACTTCACCAAGTAAGGCTGCCACAGAAGAACCACCAGAAATACTGATAATCAAAAACAAGAATGGAAATGTAACCCTGACGCATGCCGAACACGGGAAAAATTATGGCTGTGAGTCCTGCCATGGTGATGCTGTCCCCGGACCATTCGAGTTGGGAAAAGATACCGCACATGCCATGTGCAAAAATTGCCATAAAGAACAGGGTGGTCCGACTAAATGTAGCGGTTGCCACAAAAAGTAGTTCCCATTGTTTCGCAAATAAATACAGCCGCTTCTTTTATCAAAGAAGCGGCTTTCAAAAGTGCGGTGTAGAGCATGAAAAGCCAAACCAAGGTCACTAGCCACAGTGCAATATTGTCTGTGCGCTAAGAGCAGAGCCAGGCTGAATCACGCTAAGTGACAATCCTCAAAGCAATATAGGGGACAATGAAAAACATAAAAACGAACAATTTAAAAATCATCATGCCGGCATAGTGGATATTATTGAAACTCTCGCGGGATATCATATAAAATCTGTTGTGCATCTTATACGTCCAGTCATGAGCTAAGCTCAGGAACAGGAACCACCAGAGAAGGATCCCCATATTGATCAATGCGCTCCAACCAAGAACAGCTTGAAATAGCTCAACAGTCATGGCAGCCTCCTGCTTTAGCGTATAAAAGTTATGGATCAGCTAATGACCCTACAGAACCATCCCAATAAGATCAGTATAGCAGTTAGTGGCTGCAGCTCCCGGATATAGAAGAATTATGAACGGAAAAAATGCATATCACATATCAGAGGAAATGACCGTGCTGGATATTGTCAGTGAATACCCAGAGACAGAAGTCGTTTTCAAATCTTATGATGAACGTGTTGGGGAATGTATCTGTTGTCAGAGGTTGTTTGAAACAGTGCAAAAGGTTGCAGAAATATATAACTTGAATCTATCAGAAATACTGGCAAAGCTGAATTCTGTGGCTAAAGACTAAACCGATAAAGCTTTTTATTGTCGTCCCTCGTAAAGAACCTTCCAATCATGCATCGTACAGATACACGCCCTGCCCGCGCACCATCTGGGGCGGATCCTTATAAAAGTGATACACACAGGGAATCATATACCTGGCCTTTTTTTCCAGGATCTTCTCGGG
>JASJGT010000036.1:0-9816 GCA_033791405.1 Desulfuromusa sp. | reverse complement strand
TATGGAATCGTGGGTAAAAGTATGGCATTGAATACCAATGGCTGTTTGACTCTGGTGGATAATATGCAAGCCAGTTTGCAGATGAACGAGGACGGGACAGCCACCTTGTCTATCCCTGACGCCGACGAAGACTGTACGGTTGAAGGGGTTTACTCAAAAGCTCAGTTACAACAGAAATAGAGCCATAATTGTGATTAGACCTGCCAATAAGGTTGATGCGGAAATTTTGACGGCAGTCTCCTTCAAATCAAAGGGATACTGGGGATATGCGGAAGAATATTTTGCAATATGGAAAGATGAACTGACAATCAGCCCTGAATACATCGAAAACAATATTGTCTTTGTCTGTGAGCAGGATGGGGCAGTGACTGGATATTATTCAATCATTGAACTCCAGGAGAGTATTCAGGTTGCGGGGGCTCAGCTTGATAAGGGGTTCTGGCTCGAACATATGTTTATTGTTCCAGAGAATATCGGACGAGGGACAGGATCAGAACTATTCAGTCACTTACGGAAAGAGTGTATCGATCAGGGTATCAATGAACTGAAAATACTGGTAGACCCCAATTCCACCGGCTTCTATGAAAAAATGGGGTGTAAATATAGAAGCGACTTCCCTTCGACAATTCCAGACCGAACCACACCGTTATTTGTGTTGCAGGTCTGAGAGCGAATTTAAAATAATCTAGCAGATAGTTTTTCAACAGCTTGATAGATAGTTTCGCCACAAAAAAAGGGCAACCAATCGGCTGCCCTCAAAATAGCAGCGGGGACAGAATTAAATTCTGTCCCCGCTTTTGTTTTTATTCTTGCTTAGTTTTAGTTCTTTGCAGCAGCGGTCTTGCGTGATCCCTCAACAGCAGCTTTGGTCATGCCGAACAGGGTCAATACAGCGGGAACCAGTTGGGCTACGATCAACAAAGCACAGAAGCCGACAAATAAGAGAACCAGGATGCCACTGTTATAAGTTTGAGTTGTGTCAACAGCAAAGGCAGGTACGGCGAGTAGGCTCAGGGTCAGTGTGGTTAGGATTGCTTTCATGATGTTCTCCTCTTAAATGTTTAAGTTTATGGTTTGATTCGTATTTGTTTAGTTTTTATTTTAGTGAGTTGTCACTTCTTGGCTATCACGTCCGAACAGTCCTTTAAGAATCCCGACCAACATGATTGTGGCTGGAACCAGTTGACAGACAATAATCAGAGCGAAGAAGCCGACGAACAAAGAGATGAGTAATCCACCACCACTGGCACTGGTTGTTCCTGCAGCAAAAGCAGAAGAAGAAAAAGTGATCAGGGCGATTAAGGTATTGCGTAATGTGTTTTTCATGATGTCCTCCATCTCTATGTTTGAATTGCTTTTTTGTTTCGCTAATGACCTGATATAGAGCAGAGTCCGTGCCAAGTTTGAAATAACAACCAAAAATAATCCATAACTAACTGAAAACAAAGGATAAATAGTTTACTGTTCCGGTATCCAGCGATGATATCGACAGCGGCACATGTATAAAGGGGACATACAGTTGGTCGGGAAAATTCAGGAGGACAATCAATGTAAGAGTTCTTAACTAGTTGAAATAATAGATAGATTCTTAAAATATATAGATTGTATATATTTTTCTTCCAGTAAATATTTTATTTATGCACAAGGGGAGGGGCCAGTGTAGATGATAAAGCCCCTTCTCCTTTAAGCATCAGGCGACCCTGTTTTGTGGATCACCATTCTGAAAGGCAGCAATATTTGTAACAACAATCTCAAGCAAGCGTTGCCGCGCCTCGACAGTTGCCCAAGCTATATGTGGGGTGATAAAGCAGTGTGGTGCAGAGAATAAAGGATTATCTTCGGTTGGTGGTTCCTGCGATAGAACATCGGTGGCATAACCTCCCAGGTAGCCATCTTCAAGTGCTTCGGCAACCGCCTCTTCATTGATGAGTTGGCCACGGCCGGTATTGATCAGTAGTGCTCCCTGTTTAACACGTGCCAGACGGGCCGTGTTGACCAAATTCTCGGTTTCCTCCGTGAGGGGACAATTGAGACTGATGACATCGGAATCAGAAAACAGCTTGTCAATATCAACAAATTCAAATTCTGTTTCCTGCTGGTGTTTCTCTGGGTGAGCAGTCTGGATTAGTACCTGCATGCCAAAAGCTTTTGCGATCTGCGCCACTTGTTGGCCAATTTGCCCGTAGCCAACAACCCCCAGGGTTTTACCCGCCAGTTCAGTTAAAGGACGATCCCTGAAGCTGAAGTCAGGGCAGCTCACCCATTCTCCTTGCTGAACCATTCTGGCATGATGACCAACTTGTTGGGTCATCTCCAGAAGCAGGGCAAATACCATCTGCACCACCGATTCGGTACTGTAGCCTGGAACATTTGTGACAACAATATTATGTTGTTTGGCTGCTTCCAGATCGACAATGTTAACCCCCGTAGCAAGCACGCCGATATACTGAAGTTTTGGTAACAGAGCTAAAGTATCGGCAGAAATAATGGTTTTATTGGTTAGTATAATCTCCGCATCGCGGGCGCTATCGACAATCTGTTCTATGCTGGTGCGTGGATGAATAACACACGTTCCCAATTCTTTTAATGGAGCCCAATCGAGGTCTCCAGGATTAAGGGTGTAGCCATCCAGAACAACAATTTTCATGATCAATCCTTTTTTATAGTACCACTGCCAAAGAGCTTAGACAGCGCTTGTTTTTCTTCGGTAGTGACAATATCGACACTTGGTAGTTCGGCGTGGCAGACGCGATTGCGTCCGCCTTCTTTTGCCTGATAGAGGTATTGATCGGCTTGCTTGACCAACTCCTCCACTGTGGTTTCCTGCTTGTCCATGTAGGTTGAAATGCCCAGGCTGACAGTCATTCGTAATGGTTGACCGGTAACATCAAGAGGTGATCTTTCGATCCCTTCCCTGATCCGTTCAGCAACCGGAAGGCAGGCTGCCAGGGTGGTGTTGGGGAGAATAACGGCAAACTCTTCCCCACCGTAACGGCAGGGAATATCCAGTTTCCGTACAATTTTTTGCAGTAACCGAGAAAGATGGATTAAGGCCTGGTTACCAATCTCATGACCCCAGTGATCGTTCACTTTTTTAAAAAAATCGATGTCGAGTATAATCAGGGAGGTTGGTTGACCGCTACGTTGGGTTCGTTCGATTTCCTGTTCCAGGGCCTGGACAAAATAGTGATAGTTGGCAATGCCAGTGAGAGTGTCGGTACGAACCAGCTTGGCTAACTCTGTTAAATTCTGACGTAATTCGGCAACTTCACTGATAATTCCGCAATCGGTTTCACCGACAGGGCAGATGGGCGGGGTTGGTTGAGGTTTATGTGGCTCTTCGTGCTTGGTCTTCATGCTGCTGTTATATGCAAATATCGAGCAGGGATCAATCGATAAATTTAAGAATTGATAACTAAGGAGGTCAGCTCAGGGCTTCAGAGAGTTCAGCGCTTTGTTCCAGAGCATCTTCAATCAGTGGGAAAAGCTGTTCATAATCGAGATCAAATAACTTTGCAGCCCGCAGTGAGAGCGATTCAGCAATATCATCACCCTGATTTCCTTTCAGCAACGCGGCGATTCTGACGGAAAGAGGAATTGACGGGTTTTCCAACTCATGATGTTCTCCAATTCCTTCAATCAGAGAATCGGGAAATCCCCAGTGTTCAGCCATTTGAGCACCAAGAGTCGGGTGGTCAATTCCAAACAATTGCAGTTCCTGTTCAGCTAGATCAACTTCTTCAGTTTGCCACTGTTGGTACAGGGTGCGATAGCGATCACCCTCACGGTTAGCCAAGACCGGAATCGCCACATTCTGCAATAAGCCGATGGTAAACACATCACTCTGGGTATTTGGGTGGAGGGCGGTTGCCAATATTCGCGCTACAGCAGCTTGGCGGGAGGCTGTTTTCCAGAATTCCTGCATATCAAACCAGGCCGCTTGTTGATTGGTAGCAAGGTTGTTTTTTGCGGTGACAGAAAGAACCAGCGATTCCAGGCGACTACGACCTAACAAATTGACAGCATGTTTGATGTTACTGACTTTGTGTGACAGTCCAAAGGCGGAAGAGTTAACAGTCTTAAGGACCCGGATATGGAGACCGGGATCAAGCTCCAGCTCTTTGGTCAGTTCGTTAATGCTGATATCAGGATTACGCAGCTTGCTGAGCAGGTTAATCACTGCTGCTGAGAAACTGGGGATATCAAAAGCTTCCAGATCTGTGGTCGTCTTTTTCTTTTTGCCAAATAAAAAAGCCATAGTTATTGTCAGTCTCCGCGTCGCGCCAGTTTGTTAGAGAAAATCGAGAGTAGACCCCCAAGCATAATATAGCCGGTTGAAACTTCGAGCATGACGAGAATCTGACCGCTGATGCAGTTGGGTGCAACATCCCCGAACCCAAGCGTGGTCAAAGTGACGACACTGAAATACAAGGGTGAAAGGCTGGTTGGGTAGCTTCCGTAGTCAATTCCAACCAAGGTGTAAAGGTAAGAAAATAGCAGCAGAAGGAGGCCGATACAGCAACACCAGCGAAACATACTGCGGCCACAATCACAAGTCCACAGCCAGGGATAATAGAGTATTTTGGTTAGCCCGCTGTGAGAGCGGAACTCTTTGATAAAGTTTTGATCAACAATTTCCCGTCGCATCAAATAGGCTCCGGAAAAATTAACATCGCGGATATCGACGCCAATCCAGTTGGCCGATTTGAATTGCCGCATCATCCTCAGCCGGGCATGACGTAAATCGGTATTAGTGAAGTCTGCTTTGCCAATTTCAGATAACGATAAATCGGCATTGCGAAGATCGGCTTCGGTCAGATCCGCTTCGGTCAGATTGGCTTCACGCATACGGCAATGGTGAAGGTTGGCACAACTCAGATTGGCGTGCTCCAGGGTTGCTTGCGTTAGAGTGGCATGTTCAAGATTGGTTTTGAACAAACTGGCGTGGCTCAGGTTTGCTCTGCCAAAACCGGCTTGTTTGCAGTTTGCTCCATCCAACACAGCCCCTTCAAGGTTGGCGGTGGAAAGCTCCGCACCCTCAAGATTACTATCCTGCAGGTTCGCACCGCGTAGATCTGCCCCGAATAGCTGAATACCACTCAAATCCCGTCCCGAAAGATTCAGATCACGAAGATCAGCGCCATTGAAATCAGCACCACGTAAATCCTCATCGGGGGAAAGAGCTTTTTGTCGTATTTGTTCCGAACTGAGCTGGGACATACGTCACCTTAAAGGTTAAAATATTTTATTAATTTATAAACTATAATATATTTTAATTTATGTCAAATGGTTCTGACGTTTGGGCGGGAAATTCATCTTAGGTCTTAGCTCAAAGGGTGGGCGGAATGTGTTTCTGCAGTTGGATAGGATTATTGGGTAAAAATTCAGATTATTCTGTCGATGTCAGTAACGCTCCCGGAGAATTTTTTTAAGCAAAGATATTGTGATTCGAGCGAAATGAGCCCTGTTACACCATCGGCACCCGAAGGCTGAATGGGCATATCCGCAATACTTTTGTGCGGGCTGTAGAGGGTTCCGATTGAATTGTATTTGATCTGCATAAGTGTGTTATTCGATAAAATAACCGGCAATCCGCCACGTATTATCCAGTTCAAGCATGACAGTGAGAGTTTCGGAAAGATGATCCTTGTCCTGAAATTTTGAATCGAAGTGGTAAACCATGTATTCCCCGTTCGGGACACCCTGCCCGGCATCCTTGGTATAATCATAATCTTTTTGTTTTCGATCCAGTAACTTGCCTGAGACAGAACGAACGGCAGAAAGGCGGGTGACCCAGTCTTGCTGCGAAACTTCATTTTTTAAATAAGCGGAACAAACCTCCCAACTTTGTTCATATTGTCCAGAATCGACCAACTCGAGGAAGTGTGTTGCAGCAATCGTTGAAGCATCAATCCGTTGCTGATCAGGTTTTCGACTGAGGCTGGGATAAATAATAATCACTAATGCTATGACTGCAAGAAATACATGAACACGATATTTACTTTGGAACACGTTGGTACCTCCAAAACTGCTTAATAGGGTCTATATTGATTGACGTTTCCTTTAATTTTTTTGAGCATACACGAGTCGTTGATATAGGAAAAGAGTCAACAAGCTAAGAATTTTGTGATGACACAATAATTTCGCAATCGGACATTGAGGCAATATTGAAATTATGTTCTACTCTTTTCTCACTTTTTATCTATTTTAAGGAGGAAGATTATGCAGCGGTTTGTATCGATTTTATTTCTGGCCATGATGATGTTGTTATTCTCTGGTTCGGTGTTTGCTGCGGATCCACTAGCAGCCTGGCAGCCGAAATTTGATCCTAGCGGTGCAGAATATACTTATCTTTTGTCAACGGTTGCTCATCCAGCCATCGAAGGGGGAACTGTTGGTTACCGGATTCGGGATCGTATCTGGGAAGAAAGTCATGGACGGCTGTATGTCGATTATCGACCCATTTCGCAGTTGGGCGGCGAAAAAGATGTCCTGCGCAAGTTGAAAATGGGCGCGGTTCAGGGGATGTTGTGCTCTTCTGTTCTGGCTCCAAATGTTTCTCCTCGTCTCGGGATTGTAAACCTGCCATTTTTGATCGACAGCTTTTCCAAACTGGAAAAATTTCGTCAAAATGAGGAACTATTCCGTGAATACGGAATGGATGCTGACGCAAAAGGGATCATGGTTGCTGACTTTACCGGTTATGGCAGTTATGGCTGGGCAACCAAAACGCCGGTTCAAACTTTAGCAGAAGCCCGGGAGCAATTATTTCGGATCGCTCAGGCACCGGTCAATGTTGATCTCTATAAAGCCTGGAAAATCCAGTTTACCGTTATGCCTTGGCCGGATGTGCCACAAGCTCTGCAGACCGGGGTCATCAGCGGTCTTGATCACACCCCAATCGTCTGTAATATCACTAAGAAATTTAACGTTGCTAAAAGTTATACCAATATCGATTATGCACAAGGGCTTTATATTCATTTAATCAATAAGAGCTGGTTTAACGGTTTGCCCAAGGATTTACAGCAGCTATTGAGTCGTATCATCAAAGAAGAAAGCCAACAAGTTCGTGCTTTGACCGAGCAGCAGCAATTTGATCAAATCGCTGCCGCCAAAGCGAACGGGGTTGTCTTTAGTGATCTTTCTGCCACCGAGAAAGCCAAGTTGGTCGAGTTAGCTGAGCCAGTTGTACAGAAGTGGGGAGAAAAAATTGGTTCGGATTACCTGAATAAGGTTCGAACGGCCTTAAAGGATTGAATGTTTAAAAATAAAATTTAATAAATATAAAGGCCGGGCTGAAATTTCATCCCGGCCTTTTTTGTCTTCCCATGAGGGATTAGTGCTTGACCCGCGCCAGGTTAAAAGCTATCGTTTTCATCATAACTACTTGATTTTAATAATAATTAACTTTTTTTTGTGATCACGAAACATAGACTGCCATTTTACCCTAACAAGGAGGTTTCAGATGAAAAAGATTTTAATTTTAATACTGCTGTTAACATTATGTGTGCCGGTTGCTGCTATGGCAGAGGGCAAGAAAGATCCATTAGCAGCTTGGCAACCAAACTTTGATCCAAGTGGAGCAAAATACACTTACATTCTTTCAAATGTTTCCCATCCAGTGATTGAAGGTGTTGCTGCTGGATATCGGATTCGCGACAAAGTCTGGACACAAACTAATGGCCAGATTTATGTCGATTACCGCCCACTTTCACAACTGGGTGGCGAAAAAGATGTCATCAGCAAGCTGAAGCTTGGTGCGGTACAAGGAATGCTCAGTTCATCTGTCGCTGCAGCCAACGTGGCCGATCGCCTTGGTGTCGTCAATCTCCCTTATGTTATTGACACCTTTGATAAATTGGATACTTTTCGTAATGATCCGGAACTCTGGACACCGTTTGCAGAAGGAGCTTTGTCCAAAGGAATCTATGTCGCGGATTTTACCGGTTACGGCCCTTACGGCTGGGCAACCACCACTCCCGTGGATAATTTAGCTGCTGCTCAAGGGGTAAATTTCAGGGTCGCGCAAGCTCCGGTCAATACCGATTTTTATAAAGCCTGGGGACTTAAATTCACCGTTATGCCTTGGCCAGACGTGCCACAAGCATTGCAAACTGGTGTTATCTCCGGACTTGATCACACTGCCATTGTTTGCAACATCACCAAAAAATTCACCATCGCCAAACATTGTACCGCCTTAAATTATGCTCAGGGATTATTTGTTCATCTGATCAACAAACGTTGGCTGGATAAGCTACCTGCAGATTTACGCGCAACTTTCCTCGAAGTCATTGCCGAAGAGAGTGCCGCAACAAGAATTGCCACACGCAAGCAGTATGATGTTCAAGTGGCTAAGGCAAAAGAGGCAGGGGTCCAGTTTTATCAGTTGACGGACAAAGAAATTAACGAGTTGAAAAAACTTGCTGAACCGGTCCTGGAGAAATGGGGACAGAAGATCGGCTCCGATTATTTGGCCAAGGTTCGGGCAAAGCTTGGCAGTTGATAGCTAAAACTGTATAATCGGTTCGTTTTCGGGGCCGGGGAGGAAGCCCTCCCCGGCCCCGTTTTATCTAATGAACTGAAAGAAAACCAATATGTTGAAAAAAACCTTTAAAACCATTGATCGTGGATTTCTTTTCATTGAAGACTGGTCGCTGTTTATAGCTGTCAGTGTTGCCCTACTTACAGCAATGGCCAATGTCATCCTGCGTAAGGCAACAGATAACATCAGTCTCTATTGGTCAGATGAGGTTGTGCGTAAGGTTATCTATTTTTCTACCTATATTGGTTGCGTCGCTGCAATTCGTAATCGTTCACTGATTCGTATTGATGCCCTGCCACAAATATTTCCAGTGTTGAAAAAGCCCCTGACTTTATTTTCCCATCTTGCAGTTCTGTTTTTTGCTGGCACCATGATTTATCTAGGTGGGAAAATGACACACATGATGTTTCTGGATGAATACGCTAAAACCACGACATTACAGATTCCCGAATGGTATTTTTATGCGGTTCTCCCGGTTATGGGGGTGATGATGTTCTTACGAACATTGGTGGTCATGGTGGAAGACTGGCGTAGCAAACAAGATGTGACTGGGGAGCAATAATTATGGATACCAGTTACCTGCTGATTCTTGCTCTGCTGCTTGGTTGTCTCGCCTCAACCATCCCGGTATTTATGGCGCTGTTTTTTACTGGCACCTTTGGTCTTGTTTACCTCCTTGGGATTGATGCTCAGATCGTCATCGAAGTTCTCTACCGCAGCATGGATAAGTTTGCCCTGGTTGTGGTGATGTTTTTTGTCTTGTGCGGAAACATCATGACCACAGGGAGTATTGTTGAGAAGTTGATCAGAACTGCCAATGTGTTGGTCGGTTTTCTCCCCGGTGGATTGGCGATGGCTGGAATTCTGGCCTGTGGTTTTTTTGGCGCAATTTCCGGATCGACCGTTGCGACCGTGGTAGCCATCGGCGGGTTTATGATTCCGGCGTTGATTGAAAATGACTACGACGAGCAGTTTTCGGTAGGAATTATGACCACAGCTCCAATACTTGGGGTGGTTATTCCCCCGTCGATTGCGATGATCCTTTATGCGATGGTCAGCAACGATCCTCTCGAAGCACTGTTTTTAACTGGTTTTGTTCCCGGTCTGATGATTATGGTGGCAATGAGTCTCTATGCCTATTTTGTCTGCAAGAAAAAGGGGCTGAAAACCATGACTCGACCGACTTTGAAAGAGGCTTTGTCGGTCGTCAGGGAGAGTATCTGGGCATTGTTTCTGCCCGTTTTGATTTTTGGTGGAATCTACTCTGGGATGTT
>JASJGT010000035.1:0-3439 GCA_033791405.1 Desulfuromusa sp. | reverse complement strand
GTTGCGGTGATCATACAGCTTCCATGATGTGGAGAGCGTGGACAAGTATCTTAAACAAAGGGAGATAAACTCGAGGTTGCGGTGGTACTGAGTTCCGGGGCTGAACGCGGTGTGGATCATATTATCGAATTGAGCCATGGCGTATGCGGATAGGTCCACCGGTCCGAGAAAAGATGAGAAAAACAGTTGGTTGAATCAAAACTTGTGCTTCCGTTTAGATAATCACCAGGTTGTCATTTTCACCTGCGAAGCGAAAGGTGATTTCCAATGCAAATCATAGTCACGACTATTCACCGGCGAACTGCCCGGGCTTTTTGCCGGCTTTCTGCAGCCTGCCTGCTCGGCTTTCTGCTTCTTACCGCCTGCGCAGCGAGCAAATCCGGGGCTATATCCCCTTTGCCGTCGATGACACCCGTGCAGGCAAAGCTTAAGGTCGAATCCGATCAGCGGACATTGCACACGGTAGCCGGGCAACTGGAGCACACGCGATCCGAGTTCATCGCGCTAAATCAACGCGGGGGTTGGTCCAAGCGAGGTTATTTTACCAGCGTAGAAAACAACCAGATCGAACGCCTCTACTTTCGATTCGTAGTCGGGCACACCACCTTGTGGGATATGATCAATAGTTACGGGGGGGAAAAAGCCCGTTACACCGATGACGAAACCGGGATAAAAGCCCATGCCCTCGTACTGTATGCCGAGTTTTTGTTGGCCTACCATACATCATTTTTAGTCGCCGAATTCATGGATGACCCTGTTGCCATCGCCAAGCTGAATGAACCCTTTTTCCGTTCGGAAATTCCCCAGGGGACTTACGACCGTCTTCACCGCAATGTTACATCCAAAGACAAAGCCCATATGCTGGCGGCGGGGTGGATGTTGTACTCGGAAGATGTCGCCGATCCTAATTCGATATTGGTCGAACTCGGTGAAGAAGATCCGGAATATGCGAACCTGCTGGGGCAGATTCCGATCCTGTATTCGGGAGCGATGCAACAGACGCAACGCATACTAAATGCGAAAACCGGTGCCATGGCCGAGACTGAGAATTACTTCTCACACACCCGTGCTGAAAAATTGGCCCGGAAAACCTCACAGGAGTTTGGTGATTTATGGTATGCCACCCGTTCTATTCTTTTTAAAGACGTCAGCCGGTTGAAAAACCCCAACGCACATCTTATCCAATTTAGTGCGGCTCAAAAAAAGCAGGTTTACGATCTTCTGCAACCCGGTGACCTTATTTTAACATTTACCGCTGGCTATATCAGCGACGTCTTTATCCCGGGAATGTTTAAACACGGCATCACTTATGTGGGCTCTCCCGCCCAGCGCGCAGCGGCCGGTTTAAAAACAGACAGCCTGCCGATGGTGGCCGAGCCCGAGCGCAAGCGTTTCGACCTTCATATCGCCCAGGAATTTCTTCCCGGAGGTGAGAATGCCGATATCCTCGAGGCGGTAGCAGAGGGCGTCATCTTCAACAACCTGGCCAAAATCATGGACACCCACATTAATCGTTTGCTGGTTCTTCGCCCAAATTTAATTGACGCGGAAAGAACCGAATTTTTAGCGGGCGTATTCTCGTACCTGGGTGATGAATACGATTTTTACTTTGATTTTGCCGATGCCTCCCGGCAAGTCTGCACCGAGGTTCATTACCGGGCGTTAAGCGGCAAGGGCGGTATTCACTTCACGCTTACTGAACGCGCCGGCCACGAGACGCTCAGCGCGGATGATATTGTCCATTACTACTTAGAGACCCGGCCGCAACATTTTGAACTTGTCCTTTTTGCGGACGAGGACCCGGGCGCCCAGCATCATCAGGCCAGAGTATTGACGGGTGCCGACGCTGAGCACCGTCTCAAAACGCTGATGGCCACCACCAACCCGTAGGTCCATTCATCGTGCCGCTGTTCTGGAGGACGCGTTACAAAAGTAGATCCGGTCGGTGATGTTATTGACCTGTGCGTCGAGCCGATAAATGAATATCTCCCAAGCTGAGGCAAATGTCACCATTAAATGACAGTTTAACCCGCGAACGAAATAGGGAAGCGGCCGAACGCACACTGCTGGCATGGATCCGAACCTCGTTATCACTGGTTGGATCCGGGTTTGCGGTCGGTAAATTTGCTCGATACATGGAATCGGCTTTCCCCGATATCACCCTTGATCCGAAAAAAGGCGCATTGATCATTGGTTGTGCATTTATGGTAATAGGTACGTTTGGTCTACTTGCAGCCATTGTCCAACACTCGCAGATTGCTAGATGGCTCAATAGCGGTGAAGATGTATATCGTGCACCATGGTCTCTGGCAAAAACCGTCGCAATCTGTCTTCTGCTCGTTGGATTCTTCGCCATTATCGAATTATTTATTTAGTTGGCGGTTTGATCTGTGCGGGGAAAATGCGGACTTGTTTAGATTGGCAGGCGGCAAGGAGGGCAATTATAAAATTGCTTCCATTTTTATTTCCAACATTGTAATATTTATAAATTAAAACAAATGTTTGAAATATTTCTTCCCGTATGCATATTTGCTCGCGGCCATTAAATACGACTAATCAACAAAAATGGATTAATCAGATAAAAGTCGGGGCCGGATGTTGATCGCTTCTTCTTTTTTTCCATTGTGAAAATACATTGTCACATTGACACGTTATAGCGACATGACATTAACGGCTTGAAATACAGTATGAAAGTAAGCGATCATTAAAAAAAAGATTTCTAAACGCGCCTTGATAGAGCGAATCCGGCGGAAGTAAAAAATAGAAGCAACCCGATTTTACACCAACCGAGGCGGACCTTATACCAAAGGCTTTGGCCAATATTACCTTATCGATAAAGACAATGTCATTACAGGGCTGTATATCGATGACTTGGAAGGTTTCGCGCGCGGAATCGGTGTTATTCGCGATTATGAAACATTGGCAAAAGAATAGAAAACCAAGGCGGTATCTGCGGAACGAGTTCGTGATGGAGAACGTGGTATTTATGGTCGTATTTTAACCCACCAGCTCTTCTCAACCACTAAGCCCGGTCCGGCGCGTGATGCGTTCTAAAACGCACATTTGTCAAATGTTGTGATAGATGCGCCTCTGATCAGCGGGAAAAGTTTTAATGACCAGGCAAGTACGCTATGGCTATCCCACAAAAAATGTATTCACTGTGGTCATGTAGAACGTATCTATACCCCAATGTTGCATAAACAATATTTAAAAAAATAGCTAACTAAAAAATATTATTATGAAAATAGCCAAGTTTCTACCATTTTCTGGATGTCACGAATTATGAATTCCAAGAATGGCGCTGTTTTTCTCATTGTGTTTACCTTCCAGGAAAGCTGGAGGACTTCAGATCCCGTGTTGTCAAGGGATTGCGGTAGCCGATTACAGCTTCACCCTTGACGCCTTAGCTCTGAAGCCCTCCAGCTTTTGCAACGTTGGG
>JASJGT010000034.1:0-7493 GCA_033791405.1 Desulfuromusa sp. | reverse complement strand
CGCTCGGTACCGAGTTTATTACCACCCGGTCTGCGGCGATCAAGCTGGACTTGAATATCTTCTGCGGACAATGACATACGTGACGGAACCCCATCGACAACCACGCCGACCCCGGCGCAATGGGATTCTCCAAAAGTACTGATCCTGAATATACGACCAAAACTGCTCGACATTTTTATTCCTCTACTTAATCAGGGCTGAGGAGCTGTAAACAAATAACATGACTCTCTTGTATCTCATTATTTATTTACAGCCCCTTAGCTAAATGTGGCAAATAAAAATACAGTTGGAAGCATAGCAGAAAACCGTGGTCAGGGCTATTTTGTCTATTGCCGCAATAATTGCAGGAGACCCTGCATCAGCACTGTTGGGGTGGGAGGGCAACCAGGGATAATGGCATCAACCGGAATCACGTTAGAGACGGGTCCACAACTGGCATAAGATGTCCCAAACTCCCCGCCATGACCGGCACAGTCTCCCATGGCAACAACCAATTTTGGAGCAGGAATTGCTGCATAAGTCCGCTTAAGAGCTTCCTGCATGTGCCGGGAAACCACCCCGGTAACCAAAAGAAGATCAGCATGCCGTGGTGAAGCGACAAAATGAATCCCGAAACGTTCGATATCATAAAAACTATTGTTGGCAGCATGTATTTCCAGCTCACAACCATTGCAGGAGCCGGCATCAACCATACGAATTGCTAGAGAACCGCTGAAGCAAGCGGCAATCTCTTTTTGACAGGCAGCACCAAGTTCAGCAACCGGATCGTCAGTCATGGAAAAAGGTTCGGTCACACACCCGGTGCGACGAATTTTATTATAAATACGAAACATAAATATTCCTCACGCTAAACCAAATACCCTCGCATGTTAGAAATGTAAAAAACGAATGGCTAAGCAAAAAAATCCCTGCAAAAGACACCATTAAAGATCGTGACCCGCATAGGAACCATTAACCGATTTGTTACATACCGGAAAGTCAGGAACAATCACTCCATCCAGCATCATTTCCAACGCCTGCCAGGTCAACCAGCTGGGATCACGAGGAAAGTAGCGCAAAACTTTACCTTGCTCATCAAGCCGCAAGTAGGCAAGCGTTTCTCCTCGCCACCCTTCTACCAGCCCAAGGCCTTCAACTTCTTGACCAGGCAGTGAATAATCGACGTTTAACGAGCCCTCCGGGAGCTGCTTTAATAATTTAGATAACAGATCGAGAGAAATAAGAATTTCTTCCCCACGCACTCTCATCCGTTTGGTCAAATCCCCTTCGCTAAATGCTGGAACTTTGACATTAAGCTGATCATAAGGGGCATACGGGGCATCTCGCCGGAGATCATCTTGAAGATTACTGGCACGACCAACATAGCCAACCGCCCCAAGCCGTTGTGCATCTTCCGTTGTCAGGATGGCATAATCACGCAAACGATCTTGCAAACTGGGGCATTCGAGCAATAGGGGTAATAATTCCTCAATCTCAGGTCTCAACTGCTCAATTTCCTGAAGCATGCTCAAAATATCATCTTTGCTCAGATCGACGCTGACCCCACCAGGGACAAGCAGATCCATCAACAGACGATGACCGAACATGAGTTGATTCTGGCGCTGCCAAAGTTCCCGTAATCGAGACATCTGGTACTGTGCAAAAGCAAAACCAACATCGTTACAAATTGCTCCGATATCCCCCAAGTGATTGGCAATTCTCTCACGCTCCGAGAGTATCGCTCGCAAGCTTAGAGCCCTAGGTGAAAGATTAATGTCTAATGCCCGTTCAATGGCTTGGCAAGCAGCCCAGCTATGGGTGACAGTGCTGTCGCCGGAAACCCGACCAGCCAAACGAATCAGGCCATCAAGATCTCGACCGACAGCAATTTTTTCAATTCCCTTATGAACATAACCAAGGCGTTCTTCCAAGCGCAAAATATCTTCACCCATCGCCTGAAAACGAAAATGGCCAGGTTCGATGATTCCTGCGTGAACTGGGCCAACCGGAATTTGGTAGACCCCATCTCCGTCAACTGCAGGAAAAGGATAATTATTATCCGGGACGGTGTTCTCAACTGGGGTTCCTGCAACAGGAAATGTCTGCCGCAAAGGAAAATCTGTTTCCGACCATGCCTGGTGACGAATCCAGCGACGGTTATCCTGTCTCTCTTGAAAACGAACCCCAAACATATCCTGCAGGGAGCGTTCTGGGCGACTTGCTGCAATAAAAAACTCTGCTTGGGAAGGTAATTCGGGCGACTCTTCGGTCACCTCAGTTTGCAACATCAGATGTCCGTCAACACCAAACAGGAGCGCTCTGATAATAATCTTTGGCGGTCTATGATCCCCCCAAACCGCCGACCAGCGTAACTTATGCTCTGCGGCGACCTTGGCGGCAAAGCCCCAATCTTTCGGCTTCAATTTCAGTTGAGTTGTTATTCCTGAAATGGGTTTATCTTGCTGAGCTCTGATCCCTACCGCAGCCAGTTGATCAGATAAATTCGCAATTTTCCCCTGAGTTGGTTGCAGCTGCGCTATCATAACAACCCCTTTCCAACAACCATAATCGTCGCCTGATCAAGCCAGTTCGCCAGAACATCTGGGATAGAAATACCCAGCCACAACACCAAAAACAGGTGAAAAATGATCGGCAGCATATTAGCTTTAACCGGGAGTTGACCTTCGGGCGGTTCACCAAAAACCATCGGCTGGACGTGCCGAAACAACCCGGCAAAAGCAACAGCTAAGCCAATTAAAAGGGGCATGACCAACCATGGCATACTCTCCATCGTTGCAGTAAAGAGTAAAAATTCACTGGTAAAAACTCCAAATGGGGGGAATCCAGCAATTGCGACGGTGCCAATCAAAAAAGTCCAGCCAACAGCTGGTTGGGTGCGGATTAAGCCACGAATCTCAGAAATTTTCTGCGTTCCAGCAATGTGGGCAGCATGACCAACGGTAATGAAAATGGCTGATTTGGTCAGCGAGTGAACAATCATGTGCAGCAGGGCACCAAAAGTGGCAAGCGGCCCACCAATCCCAAAAGCAAAAGTCATCAGTCCCATATGCTCTATTGAAGAATAGGAAAACATTCTCTTTATATCCCGCTGACGATGTAACAAAATTCCGGCAACACTGAAAGAGAGCATCCCAAAGCCCATCATCATGTAGCTCGGAAGGTGGTTGTTCAGGGCTGGTTCAATCAGCATTTTATAGCGAACGACTGCATAGAGAGCAATGTTTAATAGCAACCCGGAAAGGATTGCTGACATGGGCGTTGGCCCCTCGGAATGGGCGTCAGGTAACCAGTTATGCAATGGTACCAAACCGATTTTTGTCCCATAGCCAACTAACAAGAAAACAAAGGCTAACATTAATACCGTTGGTTCAAGTTGATCCGAATGATCTTTCAATACACTCCAGAGCAGAGTGCTTTCCTCTCCGGGAAAAATTTTTTCAGCAGCAAAATAGACCAGCACCGTACCAAATAATGCCTGGGCGATTCCAACGCCACAAAGGATGAAATATTTCCATCCCGCTTCTATCGATTCTGGAGTCCGATAGAGCGAGACCAGCAGCACCGTGGCCAAGGTTGCACCCTCAACAGCGACCCAGAGGATTCCCAGATTATTAGTCGATAATGCCACCAACATGGTAAGCAAAAACCCTTGAAACATCGAATGATAAAGGCGCATTCGACCATCATCAACCCGACCAATCTTTAGTTCATATGCCATATAGGGACGGCTAAAAATCGAGGTCGTTAAACCAACCAGAGCATTAACCAAGATCAAATAAACGTTAAAAGCATCAATATAGAAAAGCTGGCCCGGTGTGATCATAAATCCATTGGTAAAAACATCGATGGCTAATTGCAATGAGGTCAAAAAAGTTGCGATACAAACCAACAGGTTAAGAGTCCCGGCATGCTTCCAATGGCCAATCACGCCGAACACCAGCATTGCACTAAAGGGAATCAGCAAAGTCGCATAGAGAGCAATCATCGATCAACCTCATGTAGCCGGTTGAGGTGATCTACATCAAGGGAACCAATTCCGGCCCTAATTTGGAAGAAAAAGATGCCGAAAAGAATCGCTGCGACCAAGACATCAAAGGCAATTCCTAATTCAACAACCATCGGCATACCATAAGTCGATACAACTGCAGCGAAAAAAAGACCGTTTTCCATGGACATAAAACCAACCACCTGAGCAACCGCCTTGCGGCGGGTGATCATCATCAACATTCCCAGTAATATGACCGCCAGGGAAATGGCAATGGTATTGCGGGTTGCAAGATCCGAAAGCTCACGGATTGGCAAGGCGATATAGTAGCTGAACAGAACCAGTGCCCCTCCGGCAATCATAATCATCGAAGGGCCGCCAACATTTTCAACATCACGACGAATATCCAACCGCTTGACCAGCCGGCGTAATTGCCAGGGAATAAAAAAAACTTTAAGTGCTAAAGTCATTCCAGCAGAGATATATAAATGATATCTCCCAGAACTTTGGGCTATCAAACAGGTGCCCAAAAATAATAGAAATCCCTGCGCGGCAAAGGTATTGATCAAGCTGACAATCCGTGATTGAGCCAAAAGGAGAAAAGAGGTCAACAAAATCATTGCCGACAGGGTCAGTATCAATTGCTCCATCAAGGACAGTTGGGCATAACTCATTTCAATTGATCTCCAGAATGACATGACTCAACATCCCAAGCAGGCAGAGAATAAATGCCAGACCCAGGTACTGAGGAGCACGGAAAAAACGCATTTTGGCTAATCCTGTTTCCATAATAGCCAAGCTGAGTCCTAACAAGAAAAGTTTGAGAAATATACTGAGAAAACCAATGAATAGAGGCAGTGGAGCAAAACTGTTAGCTATCCCCCAAGGAAAGAAGATATCTCCCAGCAGCATGCCATAGATCATCAACTTGAGCATGGCTCCCCACTCCATCAAGGCTAAGTGACGCCCTGTATATTCGAGAATCATCGCTTCATGAACCATAGTCAGCTCAAGGTGAGTGGCTGGATTGTCAATCGGAATCCTTCCCGTTTCAGCAACGGCAACCAGAAGCAATCCCATAGCAGAAAAAACAAAGGAAGGATACAACTGCAGCGGCTGTTCCAGAAGATAGCGGGTCATACTTGCTAAATTGGTGCTATGCACAGTCATGGCCATCGTAAAAACACCCATTAACATGGCCGGTTCAGCAAGCGATGAAATCGTCATCTCCCGAGAGGAACCCATTCCTCCAAATGCCGTCCCAACATCCATCCCGGCTAAAGCGAGAAAAAAACGGCCTAAAGCAAAGAAGCCGACCAAAACGATAACATCTGCAATCGCTGCTGTTGGAAGTCCAATGGCAAACATAGGAACAACAGAACCAGCCAACACCGTCACGCCAAACACAATATAAGGGGCAACCCGAAAAATCGGACTGGCTGATTCAGCCAGAACAACTTCTTTTTTGAAAAGTTTAAATAAGTCTCGGTAAGGTTGCCAGGGTGGTGCCCCTTGACGTGACTGGAGTTTGCATTTAACCCACTTAACCCAGCCGGTGAGGAGTGGTGCGCACAACAGCAGTAGGGTTGTTTGAACAATCGCCAATATCCAGCCATTCATAGTGAAACCACCCAGAGCAAGAATAAAAGAGTGAAAAAGGAGTAAACTAGGTAAACACGGATATTACCTCCCTGAATCAATGCTGCTCGTTTTGCCGTCGCTAACAAAAGCCGGCCAATCGGCTGATATATTTTTAACCAAACCCAATCACCAATCTTTAACTGATAACGTCCACCCGGGGTATTCTCACCAGGCTGCTGATAACTTTCTGAAATGGACCAGACGGGTCGAAAAATTCTTCGGATCGGCATGGTAAAAGAGGTTGCCGTATATTGCATGCGTGCATTGAGAGAACCAAAACCACAGTCCCAAGCCGGAGCGATACGAATTTCCATTTTTTTCCGGCGCGGATGAAGCCAGAGCCAGACAATCAACCAGGCGCTGCCGATCCCCAGAAAAACCATCGGAGCCCCATAGGATGCGACATCCGAGGAAACCGGGGTCAGCCAGAGCCATCCATGAGAAGTAGCCGTCGGCATACCTGTTGGCAGTAGAATTTGGGCAATATTATCTATCTGACTAACAGTCCAGGTCGGAAAAATACCAAAAAACAGACAGAGTGCTGCGAGCAGTATTTGACTTAATTGGGGGCCATAAGCGGTTTCAGTTGCTTCAGCACAATTTTGACTGCGTGGTAACCCCAGAAAGCACACCCCATAGACCTTAACGAAACAAGCTGCCGCCAGAGCACCGGTCAATGCCAACACTGCAGCAGAGATAGGAATGAGTGCCGTGAGAATATGATTTGTCAAAATGGTTCCCTGAAGTGCAGTTTGAAATGTCAGCCATTCCGATACAAATCCGTTGAAGGGTGGTAAAGCTGAAATACTGATACAACCAATCAAAAAACAAAATGCTGTGACCGGCATCCGTTTAATCAGTCCACCCATTTTTTCAAGATCATGTTCATGACTCTGTTGGATAATTGCTCCCGCTCCTAAAAACAGTAGACTTTTAAACAGGGCATGGTTAAGACAGTGATACAGAGCAGCAATCAGTCCCAAAGCGGCAAGTTCTGGATGGTTCGTTCCGGCAAAGATCATGGATAAACCAAGACCCATATAGATAATACCAATGTTCTCTACACTGTGATATGCCAACAAGCGTTTCAGGTCATGTTGCATCAAGGCATAGAGAACACCGAGAATAGCCGAGATACAGCCTATGGATAAAACCGCGACACCCCACTGCCAGTAGATATTGCCCAGCAGATCATAAACAAAGCGGATGAAGCCGTAGATTGCCACCTTTAACATCACTCCCGACATCAGCGCTGAAATATGTGAAGGGGCAACCGGGTGTGCTTGCGGCAGCCAAACGTGCAAAGGGACAATTCCGGCTTTCATCCCAAACCCGATCAGTGCCAGAATAAACGCAAGTGATGCCCAGGCGGGAGAAAGCTCAATCGCTTGCATGGAGGCAAAATCAAAAGCGCCAGAAAAGCTAGCCAAGACACCATACCCAAGAAGAATAAATAACCCGCCAATTTGTGCCATGAGCAGATAGATGAATGCGGCACTCCGATTGGTTTCATTTTGATGCTGATAGGCCACCAGAAAATAACTGCTAACAGACATCAACTCCCACGCGATCATAAATGAGAAAGAATCATCCGCCAGCATCACCAGATCCATTCCCGCAACAAATAATCCGGTAAATAATGTTAAGGGGAGAAGAGGCTGGGGTCCCTGTTGGTATTCACGGACATAAGCCGGGCCATAAATTGCGGCAATCAAACTGATGAGGCTCACCAAAAAAAGAAAGAACCCAGAGAGCGGATCAAGGTGTAAATGACAATGGAGCCACGGGAGTCCAATCGGAAGTTCAGCCCTTATATCAACCTTGCCAAGCAGTGCCATTCCCCCGCCCAAAATCCCGGAAAAGCCAG
>JASJGT010000033.1:0-5659 GCA_033791405.1 Desulfuromusa sp. | reverse complement strand
TTTACCGCTTTGACTGCTGATATCGAAAACAACAACCTTGCTCGTGCCGAAAAGAATGAAAGCAAAGTTGCCAAAGGGTTTGCTGATCTTGAGCTCCGTGCCATTAAAGAGAATACCCTGGGGAAAGTCAGAAACCTGTTGACCGTCAATATTGATAGTGGCGCAAAAAAACTGGCACCAAAAACCTTGAAGGAGACTGAGAAGGCTTTGGCTGATGCCGATCAGTTTATCACTCAACAACGTTACGAGCGGGAAGAAATGCAGAATAAGGCAAATGCTGCTCTGTTTCAGGCACAGAGATTGGGCCAGATTATGTCTATGAGTAATTCACTCAAAAACATGTTTCCAGAAGATATTGCCCTCAGCCATGAAAGCCACTTGTCTCAAATTACTGATAAGCTAGGTGGTAGGGACTTCAGGAATGAACCGGTCAAACTTCAGTTACAGAATATTCTTGAATCGGTTGCTTCCTTGCAGGACGACAATCAATATTTGAAAGAGAAATACCAGCAGGAAAAAGTTAAAGTTGATGTTCAAAAACAACAGATTTCTGTTCTGGAAGGACAAAGTAAAAGTGCCCAGAGCGAGCAGGAACTGATTGCTCTGCAGGAAAGAGATACCAAGGCTCGTCTGGAAGCTGAACGCCGTTTCCAACAACTGTTTAATGAAGTACATAGCATGTTTGCTCAAGATCAGGCTGAGGTTTATAAACAGGCAAAAAATCTTGTTATTCGCTTAAAGGGTATTCAGTTCCCGGTCGGCAAAGCCTTGATTATGCCTGATAATTATTCTCTGTTGAGCCAGGTTCGCAACGCTATTCGCACTTTTGGTGAGCCGGATGTTGTGATTGAAGGACACACAGACAATACTGGGTCGACTGCGATCAATGCACAACTTTCTCAAAATCGGGCTGAGGCTGTTCGACAGTATTTCATCGCCAACGGAACTCTGGAAGAACAGAAACTCACCGCCATTGGTTACGGTTCGGAAAGACCTTTGGCGGCAAACGATACCCCCGAAGGGCGTGCCATTAACCGCCGGATCGATGTTATTATCAAAGCAGAAAGAGTGAACTAGTCTTTATTTATGTCAACAGATCATAACAAAGTGAAAAGCCGAATATTTATGAAAAGCGGCTTTTCACTTTGTTTCATCTGGAAAAATTATTCTCACCCCAGTTTCCGATCCTGCCCCCGGTACTGAATGGCTTCGCTTAAATGGAGAATCTCAATCTGTTCAACTCCGGCCAGATCAGCAATGGTTCGTGCCAACTTTAAAATTCGGGTGAAGCTGCGTGCCGATAAGCCTAGCTTGTCGGTGACCTGTTCTAGTAATGCATCCCCTTTTCCATCCAATTTACAGAATCTGCGAATATGGCGGGTTTGCATCTGACTGTTGGCGTGTAATCCAAAAGGTGCAAGTCGTTCATGCTGGATCTTTCGTGCTCGATTAACCCGCTGACGGATATCTGTACTACTTTCGGCAGGGCTTTGATCTGTCAAATCTTTGTGTGGAACTCTTGGAACTTCGACATGTAAATCAATCCGGTCGAGGAGTGGGCCGGAGAGTCGGTTGCGGTAGCGTTGCAGCATCGGTGGAGTACAAGTGCAGTCGTGATGTGGATCGCCAAGAAAGCCGCAGGGGCAGGGGTTCATGGCGGCAACCAGCATGAAATTGGCAGGATAGGTCAAACTTAGAGCGGCTCTGCTGATGCTGACCTGACCATCCTCAAGGGGCTGGCGGAGCATTTCCAATAGATTTTTTTTGAACTCGGGAAACTCATCTAAAAACAAAATTCCTCGATGGGCTAACGAAACTTCTCCTGGTCGGGGATAACTGCCGCCACCAATCAGTCCGGCATCGGAAATAGTGTGGTGCGGTGATCGGAACGGTCGTTGTCGTACCAAGGCATTTTTACGTGAGAGCAACCCGGCAACGGAATGAATCTTGGTTGTTTCGAGTGCTTCTTCAAAGGAAAAATCGGGAAGGATCGTTGGCAGTCGTCGCGCCAGCATAGTTTTGCCACTGCCGGGAGGTCCGGACATCAGAATATTGTGTGATCCTGCAGCAGCAACTTCTAGTGCCCTTTTGACATGTTCCTGACCGTGCACTTCGGCGAAATCTTCTCCATCTGCAGATGGGTTCCAGGTTGATAGGTTCTCTGTGGCTTGATAGGGGGTAAATTGTCGTTCACCATTAATCAGAGCGACGGCTTCTCCCAAGTCATGCACGGCGTAAACCTTCGGTCCTGCTACGATGGCACCCTCTTCGGCATTATCTGTCGGCACCAGGAGAGAATAATCACCCCAGTCTCGAGCCGCGACAGCAACCGGCAAAATCCCACGCACTGGTTTAATCTGACCATCGAGGGAGAGTTCACCGAGAAGAATATAATTTTTAAGATTATCTGCATTGACCACACCGGTTGCGCAAAGGAGACCGATGGCAATCGGCAGATCGAAAGCGGTACCCTCTTTACGGATATCGGCGGGAGCAAGATTGATGGTTATACGACGGGCTGGGAAGTCATAACCGGAATTCTTGATGGCTGACTTAACACGATCCTTACTTTCTTTAACGGCCCCTTCCGGAAGGCCAACGGTGGAAAACTGTGGCAGACCTTGGGCAATATCGACCTCCACCTCAACCGGATAAGCGTCGATACCAATCAGCGCTCCAGAAATAACTTTTGCGAGCATTCCCCCCCCTGTATGTAGGTTATTTAGACTGAAGGCTGCCAGGCAGAAGGTTTAAAACCTGACCGACTTCAGTCTTGTTTTGCTGACCTTATTTTTGCTGATCTAACTCGGTGACATGTTTTTCCGCCATAAGTGCTGCGACAGCCCCGTCACCAACGGCAGTGGAAACCTGCCTGAGGATGGTTGTCCGATTGTCTCCAGCAACGTAGATTCCCGGAACGTTGGTTTTGGTATCCTCACCCGCCTTAACGTAGCCATCTTCAGTCAATTCAACCAGATCCTCAATAAATCCGGTGGTTGGTGTTACGCCAACCGCAACAAACATTCCCTGAATTTCAATGTTACGGGTTTCTCCGGTTTGGGTGTCCTTCAGGACTGCTCCGGTTAACCCACTGTTGTCAGATTCAAAGCTGTCAACCACAGAGTTCCAGGCGATCTCTATCTTCTCATTGGCCAATGCGCGATCTTGGAGAATTTGCGTGGCACGCAGTTGATCACGTCGGTGAACCAATATCACCTTACTGGCAAAACGGGTCAAAAACAGAGCTTCTTCGACAGCTGTATCACCCCCACCGATAACCGCAATTGGAACCTCACGGAAAAAAGCACCGTCACAGGTCGCACAATAGGAAACTCCCTTGCCAACCAGAGCCTCTTCACCCTCAATGCCTAGTTTTCTTGGAATAGCTCCTGTTGCAATAATGACTGCTTTGCAGGTCATTTCCTCGTCATCGACGATCAGGGTTTTGGTGTCTCCATTATCAATAATTTTTTCGACGGTGCCGGTATCGGTTTCGAGGCCAAATTCAACACAATGCTCCCGAAAACGTGCCATCAGCTCCGGTCCACCAATCCCACCCGGATATCCCGGCCAGTTTTCTACCAGGGTTGTTGTCATCATCTGTCCACCCATGATCATTTTTTCAAGTAGCAGCGATTTCAAACGTGCACGGGATGCATAAAGACCAGCTGTCATACCTGCTGGACCACCCCCAACAATTATGACATCATATTCTGTATCACTCATTTTTGGAGCTCCTATATATAAGTAAAAAAGTTGATTATTCCATATTTGCTAAATACGTTGGCGGGGGAATTCCCCTGCTTTCATATTGTATATGAATATATAAATATTTCAGCAAAACTTGCAACCCTGCTTTTTACATCGAATTATACCCGAAGTCAAATCAGATCTATTCTGAATGCTTTATCGCTTTCTTGAGTTTTAAAAATGACGCAGGTAGTATAGATTTGCCATTTAAAGGGAGCGGTATGCTGAAACTGTTGAAATATTTGTTGTGGATCATTGTGATTCTTGCGCTGACTCTTGGTTTTGATCAACTGATGGTCAAGCTGCCACTGCATAGCCCGGGGTTGAAGCAGACACAACAGTTCTATGTCGATTTTCGTACCCGTCTGATTGAACTGTTCAGAGACGATAGCGATTCACAGCCTGATTCTATCGAAGCAGTGATTGAAAAAACCGCAACGGCTCCAACGCAATCGGCCAAAAAATCAAGTCGCTATCTCTATGTTGATGCCAGCGGCACCCTGCAATTTGCTGACAGTCTGCAGCAGGTTCCGAGTCAATATCGTCAGGACGCGCAACTGCTTGCCGAGTAGCTGGGTTCAAGGTGTTCCGTAAATATCTGCCCGCCGGTCATTCAGGATATCAATTTGTTTGCGATATTTTTCCATCTCAGAAAAATCAAAATTTGCTACCAGTTCGATATTTTCCTCTTCGGCTATTTGCAAAACATGCCCTAGTGGTGATATCAACTGGCTTAGTCCAGAAAAATCAAGCTTCCCCTGAACACCGCAACAATTAGCCGCAATCACAAACAGTTGATTTTCGATCGCTCGAGCACGGAGGAGAGTTTTCCAATGCTCCTGCCGCGGTTTCGGCCATTCTGCCGGGATACAGATGATCTCCGCCCCCTCTAGTGCCAGCTTGCGGAATAATTCTGGAAAACGCAGGTCGTAGCAGATTGCTACCCCCAGGCGACCCACTGAAGTATCTACCACCAAACTGTGATTTCCGGCGCCAAGGAATTGATCTTCGCGCATTGTAGAAAACAGGTGTAGTTTTCGATAGCTACCGACTATGTCCCCCTTATCAATGACATAGGCGGTATTATAAATTGTGTCATTCTCTAATTCTGGCAAGCTCCCAACGGTGACCAGATCAAGCTTGTGGCATTCGCTTTGAAGTTCCTGCAAAACTCTCGGGGTCTCTTTAGCCAGTTCTGGAAGATTGCGATAATCGTAACCACAACTCCACATTTCAGGCAGTACGGCTAACTGAGCCCCTTTTTGAGCCACCCGTTGCAATGCTGCTGTAGCGGTGTCAAGGTTGGCGTCGATATATCCAAGGGCAATGTGGAATTGGATTGAAGCACAAGTTATTTGTTTCATTTTCTCTCCGTTTTCTCAGTAATATGAAATATCGTTTTACATCTTTAGGCCATACTGTAGGCCGATCTTCGCGTAAATATTCTTTAACGGTAAAGAGCCGTGAAAGGAAAAAAAGAATGTCATATTTATTATTGTTTTTCCCTGCCGCATGTGTATACTGTGTACGATCTTTTTTAACAAATAGCACATTATTTAAGGAGAAGAAGCCCCTCATAGAAAGCATTTTATACTTGTTTGGCTGTCTTGTAAAATGGTGGAAAGGCTCTGTCTGTTGATGAATTTTACTTCAAGATAAATTGACGGAGATTGGCAAGCTGAATACACGGATTGATTCACCCCTTTTTTAGAAAGTGCATTAACATGATCAAAATCAATAAGGGCTTAGATTTGCCGATTACCGGTGATCCCGAACAGGTAATCTCTGACGGTTTGACGGTGAATACCGTCGCAATACTGGGTCCAGATTATGTCGGCATGAAGCCAAGCATGTGTGTGAAGGTTGGTGATCAGGTCAAGCTTGGGCAGCAGTTATTCGCTGACAAAAA
>JASJGT010000032.1:0-4168 GCA_033791405.1 Desulfuromusa sp. | reverse complement strand
AAAATGAATACGGAGAGGTGTCCGAGAGGCCGAAGGTGACAGACTCGAAATCTGTTGTGGGGCAACCCACCCGGGGTTCGAATCCCCGCCTCTCCGCCATAATATCAGGGGGTTAGCAATAGTTGCTAACCCCTTGTTTTGTTTCATCTGGAGCTGATGAGACCTTCAGGTTGAAAACAAGATTAATATTTTCTGCTATATTGGCGAGGTGTGCTGCTTTTTTACCGATCTA
The DNA here is from genome assembly GCA_033791405.1 of Desulfuromusa sp. Lineage (GTDB taxonomy): Bacteria > Desulfobacterota > Desulfuromonadia > Desulfuromonadales > Geopsychrobacteraceae > Desulfuromusa. Next base: position 3,936 of record JASJGT010000032.1, on the reverse strand, counting down.
CTAGCTAACATTTGAGGGAAAATACCGCCATTCAAACCTTTCCCCATCAAGGAAGAAGGATGAATCTGCTCCAGAAATAGTGACTGGAACGAGGTGGATAAGAAAACATCAATTTTTTGTGTCTAAATATTGACACATTATAAAAAATATATTATGTTAGTCCAATCTTTGTAGTTTGGTGTCAAAATAATAACTCTGACGGCGTGAAATGGATTTTATTTGTATGGCCACAAAAGGTGGGTTCGGGGGAATGATTGGACATTCTCCACAAATGCTGGAACTTTTTGATTTAATTTCCTGCGTTGCTGAAGATGGTGAGAGTACTGTGCTGATCCAGGGGCAAAGTGGAACCGGAAAAGAGCTGATAGCCAGGGCAATTCATGATAAAAGCCTCCGCAAATCTTCCCCTTTTGTTCCGGTGAACTGCGCTGCAATTCCTGATGAACTTCTTGAAAGTGAGCTGTTTGGCTATGTCAAAGGTGCTTTTACCGGAGCTCAGCAGTCAAAAATAGGGCGGGTTCAGTTTGCCGATGGTGGTACCCTGTTTCTTGATGAAATCGGCGATATGAAGCCGAACCTGCAGGCCAAATTATTGCGCGTTCTTCAGGAACGTGAAGTTGAACAGGTTGGGGGAGTTAGGGCAACCAAAGTTGATGTCCGGGTAATTGCGGCAACTCATCAAAATTTGGAAGAGCTGGTTGCTGAGGGGAGATTCCGTGAGGACCTTTATTATCGGCTTGCAGTCATTCCTCTGATTGCTCCACCGTTGTGCGAACGTCAGGCTGATATTGGTTTATTGATCGACACCTTTATTGAACGTTTTAGTCGACGAAAAAATGACCGGCGTACCACGATTGATCCTGTTGCGATGAGAAATTTACACGCTTATGGCTGGCCCGGCAATGTCAGGGAGTTGGAAAATTTGATGCAACGGTTGGTTATTTTACATCGAGGTAAGCGGATCACCTTAAAGGAGTTACCCGAAAAATATTGTTGTGTCGATTTGAAAACAGCTGAAATTGACTCTTCTGGAAATGGGTCGGAGAGTTCGTTAGTTTCTTCTGCCCCCCCAGAGGCTGAATGGTCTGTTGATGGGTTGGATTTCAACGGTTTGATCAGTGAGTTTGAAGATCGTCTGATTCTTCAAGCTTTGAGTCGAACCGGTGGAAATAAAAAAGAAGCGGCACGGATGCTTAATTTGAAGAGAACGACATTAATTGAAAAGATAAAGAAGAAAAATTTACCGGCATAAATTAGCTGGCTTTTTTGAAGTGTTGGGTCACCTTGTTCTGAATCTCTTCGCTGCTGGCAGGCATTACCAGAATATCTTTAGCGCCATATTTGACGGCTCGAAGGACCGCAGAACGGGTCCACTCAGCACCGGCAAAAATGATCGGTGGTAGTGGTCGACCTGCCGATTGTAGTTTGATTGCTGAAGCAAAGCCCTTTTCTCCCAGCTGTTCCATAATCAGAACAATCCCGAGAATTTTGTGTTGCAGAAACAGTTCTTTGATCTCGTCTTGAAAAGTTAAAACCTGGCACTCGTATTCGGCAGAAGAGAGAATATCTACAAAGGGGTCAGCATCGGTTTTTTGGTTACCGATTATAAGTATGATTGGCGACCCGGCTGGTTCTGTCATCGGCTGAGATGTTGCTGCTACCGGAGTTGTTTCTTCGCTGGCACCACTTTCAGCAGAAGTAGAAGGTGTGGTTGACTCAGTTTCCTCCTCGGCTGCGGGAGGGCCTCCCCACTCGCCAGGTGCTGGTTCTGTTGTGGCTTCTGCAGCAGGGGAAGATTGAGCATCCGTTTTTACAGTAGCAGATGTTGATTCTTGCGCTTGAGTTGATTCAGCGGCTTGTTCGTTGTCAAGATCGAAAATTTCTGTAGGAAAAACCAGTAGTATCCGGTGTAATTCCTGACCTTCCATCTGAATCGCAAATGAGGCCAGATAGTAATTCCCCTCCGGGAAAGGTTGATCAGAAGCCGGATCAATTTTGGTTGGGACGATTGTTTCTGTTTCGGTTTTGACGAAACGGAGTTGTTTTGGGTAGCGATCAAGAAACACTTGGGTCAGGCTGCCAGAAAGAATATTGGCAACTTCGCCGTAGGCATCTTCGACATCACCATCAAATTGACCCCTACTCTTTTGTTCCTCGATCTGATCTTCGGGAAGCATGATCAGAATGCCACCGAGAACGACAGCATCTGGAACCTGTGCAACCATAAAGCCCAGGCCTTCCCGATCTCCAGTCACCTTCATCTGGGTCAGGACTGATTTTTCAATACAATGATTAGAAAAGAAATCTGCTTTGCTGGTCATCACCAGTTGAATGTCATCACATTTCAGAGACTGGCCAAGCAATGCTCCTATTTCTTCACCGGCTTGTCCGATTGCTGCATTAAATACAACATCGATTAGTTTCTTGGCATCGGCAAAGGGGAGTTTCTTTTCTGCTGGTGGGGCAGGTTCAGCTTCAGGTGTGGAGTCACTGGCTGTTGCAACCGGTTCAGGTTCTGTTGTTACTTCCGGTGCTTCAGTTTTGGTTTTCTCTTCAGCGACTTCTGCCGTTTCTTCAGTGCTTTCCGGAGTTTCAGCGGTCTCCTCTTCCAGTTCAAAAATTGCTTCCGGAACAATAAGTTCCAGCGAGCCAAGATCCTTATCACCAAGCTTTATTTGGCCACTGGCGACATAATAATTACCGGGTGCAAAAGGTTGATCGCTGGCTGGATCAATCTTGGTCGGGATGAGCTCCTCAACGGTTTTTTTTATAAAACGGAGTTTTTTAGAGTATTTATCAACAAATGCCTGGGTAAAAACGCCGGCAATAATATTGGCGACTTCACCAAAAGCATCCTCCATTTCACCTTCAAGTTTTTCGTTTTGGGCGCTCTCCTCGATAACATCTTCAGGGAGCATGATTAGGGTTCCGCCAAGGATAGCGGCAGAGGAGATTCGACTGAGCAGGTAGCAATCGCCTTCACGATCACCTTCAATAGTCATTCTGGTCAGGGCGGTTTTGTGACGTTCCAGATTGCTGAAAAGGTCTTCTTTGGTGGTGAGATTGAGTTGAATGTCAGAACATGTCAACTCCTGTCCCAACAGGGTGCCTATTTCTCCAGCCAGGTTTTCCATCCCCGACTTACAGACAACATCAACTATAGCCCGCTGATCCAAAATAACCTCTTAATCTTGAAGAGTTGCGGCAAGGCTAGTTGAGATTATACTTCATCTCGATAAAAAACTGCCCCTGCTCAACACTGAATGGAATAACAACCCGATTACTTCTTGTAGAAGAAGCGATTGTATATGACTTTCCCGATATTGCAGTTGGAATTGCCAGTTCCAGATCAATATTATCGGTGGCGAATCTTTCTTTTAATCCCCCGGCAACCATGTTGGCAATTTCTCCCAAAGCATCCTTAACATCGGCATCAATTTCCTCAATTTCCATCCCAAGCATTGCTCCGGAAATTGCCATCCCAACTGTTTCTGGACAATGAATTCCAAGCATTGCAGACAAACCACCGGTCAGACCAATCATTGCTGAGACATGACAACCAAGGGCCTGTTCCCCTTGTTCAAGTGGAGCATCGGCAGAGACTTTCATGAAAATCATGGTGTTAAAGATCTCTTCGGTTGTTTCCACAATTTTTTTAGCAAATTCCACTGTTTTTCCTTTGAAAGAAGTAGAAAAAGAGGTTTTTCAGTTAGTTTCGCTGATTTGCAACTCAACCATGAAGGGTTGTCCGTTAAATACAAAGGGGACGGTCACCAATTCTGACTCGGCCAGGCAGTCAACTGAATACTCTTCACCATGGATTGCTGATGGCATAGAGAGCTGAACTTTACTCCCCTCAGGATCAAGTATCGCTTTTATGCTGCCACCCAACATATTGGCCAGTTCACCAACGGCATCGCAGACATCCTCATCGAT
>JASJGT010000031.1:0-18095 GCA_033791405.1 Desulfuromusa sp. | reverse complement strand
ATCAGATTCCAGATGTCCTTAGCATTGTCTTTATTTGCTCATTAAAACTGTGGCAATATAGCAGTAAGATGAGAGGAATAACAAGTTTTTGAATGCGACCTGTTTATCGGATTCCGGGTTTAAGTGTTTTTATGATTAAGATTAGCTGCTAGAGGTTGTATTTGAGTTCTGTTGCTCGGATTTCATCTTTTATTGTTCTCTCGCTTGCTCTGCATCTTTTGAGTTTGTCTTTTAACTTTATGCGGCCAGCACAAGTGTTTGAATCCACCCAGGTTGGGATTGATTATGTTTCTCGATCTGCTGACTCTTTCTATCCTGCCCCAATTCTGAAAACTTCCAATCATCGGGTCACCCAAAAACAGCTTCAACAGGTCAAGACAGGCATCCCAGTAAGCCCTGAAGGGTCTAAGGTCAATCTGAAACATATTCGTACTAAAAAAATTGAACCGGCTCCTTTAGTTTCTGAGTTGAAAGAAGAAATTATACTTCCTGAAATTATCCCAGTTGCCATTGTTGATTCTCCATCTGCAACGTTGGGAACAATACCAGAGCTGAGTAAATCCTCCTCTGTCGAAAATGATGCTTTGGAAAAACCGTTGGCCGGTGTAGAAACTTCTGTGTCTGAGGATGATGATCCGGCGCTTGAAATTGCTGTTCAATTGTCGGTGCCAACTTCCGTTGATACCGAGTTTCAGGGTGCGGAAACTGTTGCTCTTGATAAAGATATAACAGAGATCCCAAGCGCCAATCAGGATACGGTTTCTTTGTCGTTGGGGCAGGAAGGTGTCAACATTGCTCAACAATCTACTGATGCGATGCCACGCTACGATCTAAATCCCTCTCCACGCTATCCAAAAGTTGCTAAATTGCGTGGCTGGGAAGGACAGGTCGTGTTCGAGGCGCTGATCCTTAAAAGCGGCCGGGTTGGTCATCTGAGTATATTGGCATCATCAGGATATCGAAGTCTTGACAATGCGGCGCGCAAAGCAATCAATCGTTGGCAGTTCAAGCCCGCATTATCCTCTGGCGTGTCAGTCGATAGTCAGGTTAAAATTCCGATAACCTTTTCTCTCAAGGATCTATGAACGATCCTTCATTTTAACCGTTGACATTTTATGTTATAATTGGCGAAATTTTGAACCGATTGATAGGGAGATTTTGCATGACCGAGCAAACAGACAGTCGTCAATTGTTTATTGGCGAAGCAGAAGGGCTAATTGCAAAAATTCGTAACTCTCTGTGTGGGCAGATTATCACTCCTCAGTTGTTGACAGATTCAAGTGATGCCGTTTCAGCTCTTAAAAATGCTGCCATTGATGCTGATGTTGATTCCTTTGGGTTGATCGCTGATTGCCTTGAGGTTGTTCTCAACAGGCATGTGGCGGCGCAGACAACTCCGAACAGGGTCGAACTGGAAACTGTAGAACTTGCTGTGGATTGGCTGGATCAACTGTTAATTCTTTATCGGGAAGATATCCCAGAGCCGAAATCTCTGGTGGCAGAATTGCTCAATACGTTTGACCTGGTTGAACGCTCACAGGGAGCTGTGTCCCTGGTGGAGTTGGTTAATGGTCAAGCGGAGCAGGGTGGATCCCCCATTGTCGATCCATTCTCTGGGGATCCTGATTTTGCAGTTGACGCACATTCCGCACATGAACATCAAGATCCCTTTGCTGAAGATCCCGGGTTTGGTCTAGAATTTGATTTGTTGCAACGAACAATCAATTTTGTCGTTGAGGCAGGAAATCTTGATGATGACCCTTTCAATGATGACCCCCCCTTGCCGGGAAGGTTGACAGGTCAAGATTAATGGTGTCGTAACGTGCTGATTCCCTGTGCTGTCCTCATTATTCATGATCCCTCCATGTTGGCTGAGAATTTTATTTGCAAATCTTTGTGACGCATGCTAGAAACGCAGCCTCCCGTAATGGTATTGTTTCGTCGTAACTTTGCGGGTTAAGCGCCAGTAGCTCAGTTGGATAGAGCAACGGACTTCTAATCCGTAGGCCGAGGGTTCGAATCCTTCCTGGCGCGCCATTTTTAGTTTGACACAGACCGGTAGTTTCCGTAACATAACCGGGTTTTTCTGGTGGGTGTAGCTCAGTTGGTAGAGCACTGGATTGTGGCTCCGGATGTCGAGGGTTCAAGCCCCTTCACTCACCCCATTTATAAATATGCTCACCCTCCGCACTCAGTTAGCCCGTTAACCGGGTGGGTTTGGGGGGTGAGCATTGTTAATTTAGCGTTTCTTGCGAGAGTGGCGGAATTGGTAGACGCGCTGGTCTTAGGAACCAGTATCCTATGATGTGGGGGTTCGAGTCCCCCCTCTCGCACCATTCAAATCGTGACCTTCAAAATTATTGAAAATATATAAATAAATTGAGAGATTCCACATTAAAGCTGGATAAATATTTAAGAATCAGGAAGGGAAAAAGATGAATATTACTGTTGAAGCCCTAAGCCCAATTAAAAAGAAGCTGAGTCTTGAGATTGCAGCTGATGTTGTTGATGCTGAGCTGGAAAATGCTTATAAAAAAATTGCCAAAACTACTGATATTAAAGGTTTTCGTAAAGGCAAGGTGCCAAGAAAGGTTCTTGAGCAACATTATGGTCCAAGGGCTCAGTCTGATGCCGCCGGCCCTCTGATTAATAACAGTCTGTATAAAGCGCTTCTGGATAATAAAATCGAGCCTGTATCACAGCCTGAGGTGACTGAATCTGGAACTATTGAGCCGGGAAAACCCTTTAAGTACGAAGCAGTGGTGGATGTCCGTCCAGAAGTCATTGTAAAAGATTATACCAAGCTGAAGCTTGAAAAAGAAAAATTTTACTTCGATGAAGATGTCGTTGGGCAACAATTGGAACAAATGGCTAATTCACGGACTAAACTCGATGTCACCAGTCGAAAAAAAGCTCGTGATGGCGATACGGTTATTATTGATTTCGAAGGTTTTATCGACGACACCCCATTTGAGAATGGTGCTGCTAAGGATTTTGAACTAGCTCTTGGATCCAACAGCTTTATCCCCGGGTTTGAAGCACAGTTGGTGGGAATGAAACGGGAACAGGAAAAAGAGGTTGAAGTGACTTTCCCGGAAGGATATGGCTCTAAGGATCTGGCAGGAAAACCGGCTGTTTTCAAGGTGCTGGTTAAGGAAATCAAGGAAAAGAATATACCAGAGATAGATGATGCCCTAGCTAAAGAGCTTGATGCCGATAATCTTAAGGAACTTAAGGAACGAATCAAAGAAAACTCCATCGCTCAGGAAAAACAACGGATTGACGGGCAATTGCAGGAAAATCTAATGGTTGCCTTGATTGAAAACAATTCCTTTGATGTTCCTGAAGGGATGATTGAAAATCAACTCCATCATCTCAAGGACAGTTTTACCCAAAAGCTTAAGGCTCAGGGGATGAGTCTTGAAATGCTGGGAATGAATGATGAGTCTTTTGCCAAAACTTATCGGGATATGGCTATTCAGCAAGTTAAGGGTGAATTAGTTCTGGATGCAATCGCTGGGCAAGAAAAGATTGTTGTTGATGAGTCCGAAATCGAACAAAAAATGCAGGAGTTTTCTGACAACAGCGAAGTCCCTTTAGATCAGGTTAAAAAATATTTTGAAAATGAGTCAACATTGGCTGGGTTAAAAGGGCAAATTCTGCAAGAAAAAGTGACTAAATATCTATTGGATCAGGCTGTGATAACTGAGGTTGAACCGCAACAACCTGAGCAGGAAGATGCTGACGATAACGAAACAAAGGAGTCCTGATATGAGCTTGGTGCCAATGGTAGTCGAAGATAGCGGTCGTGGTGAACGGGCCTATGATATATATTCCCGTCTGCTGAAGGATCGAATCATCTTTCTCGGTGGAGAGATTGAAGACCATATGGCGAATCTGATTATTGCTCAAATGCTATTTCTAGAATCTGAAGATCCAGATCGGGATATCCATCTTTATGTCAATTCCCCTGGTGGTGTTGTCACCGCTGGAATGGCCATTTATGATACAATGCAGTATTTAAAGGCACCTGTTTCTACCATATGTATTGGTCAAGCAGCCAGTATGGGGGCGATTCTTCTTGCTGCTGGAGCTTCAGGAAAACGTTTTGCTTTGCCACACGCCAGAGTTATGATCCATCAGCCCTTGGGTGGTTTTCAAGGACAGGCAACAGATATCAGCATTCATGCAAAAGAGATTTTGCGCATGCGTGAATCTTTAAATGGAATATTGGCAAAGCATACTGGACAGGATTTGGAGAAGATTACGCTTGATACTGAGCGTGATTTTTTCATGGATAGCGAAACAGCATGTAATTATGGTATTATTGATTCTATTGTCGAACGTAAATCATAATAATTTGTGTGTGGAGGTATAACACGTGAGTTCAAAGGATGAAAACAGTCAGTTGACCTGTTCCTTTTGTGGTAAATCACAGGACGAAGTTAAGAAACTGATTGCCGGGCCTACTGTCTATATTTGTGATGAGTGTATAGAGCTCTGTAATGATATCATTGATGAAGAATCCCGCCTTGATCAGACTCTTGACCCTGAATTAAAACAGTTACCCAAACCTGTTGAAATAAACGATATTCTCGATGAATATGTGATTGGGCAGGAACTGGCAAAAAAAGTTCTATCTGTTGCTGTTTATAATCATTATAAGAGAATTGAGTCTGCTGATAAAAATAGTGATGTAGAAATTCAGAAAAGTAATGTTCTCTTGTTGGGGCCAACGGGAAGTGGCAAAACATTACTGGCTCAGACCCTGGCCAAAGTGCTGGATGTCCCTTTCACTATAGCTGATGCAACAAATTTGACTGAAGCAGGGTATGTCGGTGAGGACGTTGAAAATATCATTCTCAGTCTGCTGCAGGCTGCTGATTACGATCTGGAGAAAGCCCAAAAAGGGATTATCTACATTGACGAAGTCGATAAAATTGCAAGAAAGTCTGAATCACCATCGATTACCCGTGATGTTTCGGGAGAAGGTGTTCAGCAGGCTTTGTTGAAAATTATTGAGGGGACAACAGCAAGCGTTCCTCCCAAGGGTGGTCGAAAGCATCCACAACAGGAGTTTCTTAAGGTTGATACAACGAATATCCTGTTTATTTGTGGAGGAGCTTTTTCCGGTTTGGAAAAGGTTATCAATAAACGCATTAAAGCTAAAACCATGGGTTTTGGTGCTGAGGTTCGTTCAATCAAAGAAGAGAACTTGGGGGAAATCCTCGGCAAGGTACAACCTACGGATCTGCTTAAATTTGGCCTAATTCCTGAATTTGTTGGCCGCATGCCGATCATAGCAACGCTTGGGGAATTGGATGAGCAAGCCCTTATCCAAATCCTTCACGAACCAAAAAATGCACTGGTAAAGCAATACCAACGCCTCTTTGAGATGGAAAACGTCCATTTGAAATTTACCGACGGGGCACTGGTTGCGATCGCTCAAGAGGCATTGACTCGTAAGACGGGTGCACGTGGGCTCCGTTCCATTCTTGAAAATGCCATGCTCGATGTGATGTACGATATTCCCTCTCAGGATCGGGTCAAGGAAGTTGTTTTGAATGAAGATGTCATTACTAAAGGTGTAAAGCCGACTATTATCTATGACATTGCCGAAAGTGCTTAGTTTATTTTAAATTTCAGGATTTTTTTCAGGAGCGCAGATTTGTCATTTGACAGTGCGCTCCTTTTCATATTGTAGGCCATATTTATGCAAGATATTATAGAACAAACCGATTTTCCCTCTCCACACATTTTACCAATGCTGCCATTACGGGATATTGTCATTTTTCCGTTCATGGTTGCTCCTTTATTTGTCGGGAGACCCCAGTCAATTGGCGCTTTAGAAAAAGCATCAGATGGTGACAAGATGATCTTTCTTCTCAGTCAGAAAGATCCCAAGGTTGATGCCCCTGAAGAGAATGATCTTTACCATATTGGAACCGTTGGAAAGGTTATTCAATTACTTAAACTTCCAGATGGGACAGTTAAGGTCTTGGTTGAAGGTTGTTGGCGGGGCAGAGTTGATTCCTTTGTTGAGGGGGACGATCTTCTTCAGGTTGTTGTCGAACCGTTGGTGGAATCTATGGCTGATTCTTCAGAGGTTGAAGCGGTTATTCGAGCCATCAAGTCAAGTTTTGATATTTATATAGGATTAAGTAAAAAAGTTCCTGCTGAGGTGAGTACTACGATAGCGGGGCTTGATGATCCTTCCCGCCTGGCTGACACTGTTGCCGGGCATCTCCAGATTCCAATTGCTGACAAACAGGAACTACTTGAATTTATTGATCCGATTCAACGGTTGGAACATATTCTGGTCTTGCTCGAGCAGGAAATTGAAATTCTTCAGATTGAAGGGAGAATACGCAGCCGGGTTAAAAGCCAGATGGAGCGTAGTCAAAAAGAGTATTATCTGAATGAACAGATGCGTGCTATTCAAAAGGAACTTGGGGGGCAAGACGAGTTTAAGCAGGAACTTCTCCAATTTGAAGAGCAAATCAAAAAAAAGAAAATGTCCAAGGAGGCGACAGAGAAAGCCCAAGCAGAGTTACGCAAGTTGAAAATGATGTCACCGATGTCTGCTGAAGCAACTGTGGTGCGTAATTATATTGAGTGGCTACTCTCATTGCCCTGGCAAAAGGGAACCCACGATCGACATGATTTGCAAAAAGCAGAAGAAATTCTCGAGGCAGATCATTATGGATTACAAAAGGTTAAGGAACGGGTTTTAGAATATCTGGCTGTTCAGGCATTAGTGAAACAAATTAAGGGTCCGATTCTTTGTCTTGTTGGTCCGCCGGGTGTTGGTAAAACATCTTTGGGGCAATCGATTGCAAAAGCACTGCAAAGAAAATTTGTTCGAATATCTCTGGGTGGAGTGCGTGACGAGGCCGAAATTCGCGGTCATCGTCGAACCTATATTGGTGCCATGCCGGGTAAGATTATTCAGGGATTAAAAAAATCTGGAGTGAAAAATCCAGTTTTTATGTTGGATGAAATTGATAAAATGAGCACCGATTTTCGTGGTGACCCTTCCTCTGCATTACTTGAGGTTCTTGACCCTGAGCAGAATAATAGTTTTTCTGACCACTTTTTGGACGTTGAATATGATCTGTCGCAGGTCTTGTTTGTTGCTACCGCTAATAATCTCCAGGCTATTCCTCGGCCATTACATGATCGACTGGAAGTGATCCGAATTGAGGGCTATTCTGAAGAAGAGAAACTCCATATTGCGCGTCGCTATCTACTGGAAAAGCAGATCGGAGCCCATGGTCTTACAGATAAGTTGGTAAGGTTTTCGGATCGTGCAATCTATGAAATAATCAGACGTTATACGCGCGAATCGGGTGTTCGTAGCTTGGATCGAAATATCGCTTCTGTTATGCGTAAACTGGCCAAAAAAGCGGTATTGGAGGGAAAAGATAAAAACTTTAAAGTTGGTGATAAACAAATTCAAAAATATCTTGGTGTCCCACAATACCAATATGGTGTTCGTGAAGAACACGATCAGATTGGTATGGCGACTGGTTTGGCTTGGACCGAAACGGGGGGTGAGCTTCTCACCATCGAAGTGACAAGTTTACCTGGTCAAGGTAAATTGATCATAACGGGACAGCTCGGTGACGTGATGCAAGAATCAGCTCAAGCTGCGATGAGTTATATTCGTTCTCGCTGGCAGGAATTACAGCTTGATAAGGAGTTTTATTCGAAACTTGATCTCCATATCCATGTCCCTGAAGGTGCGGTTCCTAAGGATGGTCCTTCTGCTGGTATTACAATCGCCACTGCTCTGGCCTCAGCCTTGACAGGACGCCCGATCAGAAAGGATCTGGCTATGACCGGTGAAGTGACTCTGCGGGGACGTGTATTGGCTATTGGAGGGCTAAAAGAAAAGTTATTGGCAGCAAGAAGAGGTGGAATTACTAAAGTACTGATTCCAGCAGAAAATAAAAAGAACCTGGTTGAATTATCACCACTTTTACTCAAATCACTCACAATTGAAGTCGTTAGCCATGTGGATCAGGTTCTTGAGCTGGCTTTTGCTTCGGATGATAAATGAGTATCTAATCAGTCAGGTATTTAAACTCGATTTTATTGGTTAAAAGCCCTTGAAATGGGCAAAAACAACTTGACAGCTTTTTCGAAAACCTGATATATCTTATCGCGTTTTCACTTAACAGAACATACTTAGAATCTATGAGGAGGTAAACTGTGACTAAAGCAGATCTGGTCAATGCAATGGCAGAAAAAGCAGGGCTGAGTAAAACTGATGCAGAGGGAGCTTTGAAAGCTTTCACTGAGGCAGTAACAGACGCTCTGAAGGCAGGGGAAAAAGTTGCTATGGTAGGTTTCGGAACCTTTAGTGTTGGTGATCGCGCCGCACGTACTGGTCAGAATCCCCAAACTGGTGCAAAAATTCAGATTGCTGCTGCCAAGGTACCAAAGTTCAAAGCTGGCAAAGCACTGAAAGAAGCTGTTAATTAATAATTACAGCATATAAAGTTTAAATAGAATATCAGAAGTAGGAAGTACAAAGCTGTCCATCCTCAAACCCCACTTGGGCACTTGTTACTTCCTATTTCTATCTGCGGGGGTGTAGCTCAGTTGGTTAGAGCGCTAGCCTGTCACGCTAGAAGTCGCGAGTTCAAGTCTCGTCACTCCCGCCATTTTATTTTTCAACAAAGTTCCAGGGCGAATAGCTCAGCTGGGAGAGCGCCTGCCTTACAAGCAGGATGTCGGGGGTTCGAGCCCCTCTTCGCCCACCATTTCAAGGGCTGTTGTAGCGTCTTTAAATGCTATGACAGTTGCCAGCAAAAAAAAGTCACAATGGGGATGTAGCTCAGTTGGTTAGAGTGCCTGCCTGTCACGCAGGATGTCGCGAGTTCAAGTCTCGTCATTCCCGCCATCGTGAGAAGGGCCATCAATTTTATTTGATGGCCTTTTTTTTTGCACTATTGCCTTGCATGACTGTTTTTCTACTAACAGGAATAAGGTTGATGGGAGTGTCTTGGAAAACTACAGGATCGCGGTGAATTCATGATAGGCTTGTGTTGGTGAAGGATCTGCCAGGAGAGCTGAAATCATCGCCACACCATGAGCACCTGCTTGGAGCGTTGCCTTAGTGTTGTTCGCTTTGATTCCCCCGAGAGCATAGACCGGAATGTTACAGTTGCCACAAATAGACTGTAAAGACTCGATACCAACTGGATCACCATAAACTTGCTTCGATGGAGTAAAATACACCGGCCCATAAGTGACAAAGTTCGCTCCGTGTTTTTGTGCTAATTCGACCTCTTGGGTGGAATGGGTGGAGACCCCGATCAGGGAGTTTAATCCCAGTATTTGGCGGGCAATTTTGATGGGCAACGAATGGGTTCCAAGATGAACCCCATCCGCTCCGAGTGCTTGAGCCAGGTCGATTCTATCGTTAATGATTAAGAGACTTTTGTACCGATGGGTCAGAGAGCGAAGTTGCTTGGCCAGGGGGTACAGCTCAGCCACCGAAAGATCCTTTTCTCGCAGCTGAACCATTTTTATCCCCGCCTGCAAGAGTTCCTCGATAACCTCAAGGAGTTGACGCCCTTTTGGAACTTGGTGTCGGTCTGTTATTAAATAGAGATTTGGCAGTAATTCTGTCATCAGCCTGCTTTATTTAAGAAGGCACCATCCCAGTCCTTCCAGACAGCTTCATATCCGCGCGATTTTAATAATTCTTCTACTTCGGCAGGGGATCGTTGATCGCTGATGGCGAACTGTTCAGCGTCCGGACTCTCTTCTCCATAACCGCCCGGTGCAGTACAGGAACCGGCACTCATCTGGGTAATACCAAGGGGCAGCAGGTTGTCGCGTAGTTCGGCGCTTTCACGAGTTGAAAGAACCAGTCCAGCATCAGGGATCAACAAGCGCATGGCACAGATAAATTGAGTCAGCTGCCGGTCATCGACGATGCTGTTTGGCTGAAACCCTCCATCGGCTGGACAGAGGCGTGGAAAAGAGAGGGTCACCTGGGTGCGCCAGAACTTGCGGGCAAGATAAAGGCCATGCAGGCCGCTGTAAAAAACATCACTTAAGCTGTTTCCCAGACCAAGCAATGAGCCAATCCCGATTCTTCGAAATCCTGCAATGCCGGCTCTTTCCGGGGCATCCAAGCGATACTTATAATCACTTTTGGGGCCATATGGATGAAGTTCGCGATAAAGTTCAGGATCGTAGGTTTCCTGATATACGGTTAAGCCATCGACGCCGGCTGTAACCATACGTTGATAACCGACCGTATCCATAGGAAAGACTTCTATTGAAACTGAGCCACAGTATTCTTTAATGATTTTGATGGAACTTTCGAGGTAATCAATTCCGGCAACCTTTGGCGCTTCACCGGTCAATAGCAACATGTGCCGGAACCCCTGACTACGGAGATACTTTGCCTCTCGTACAATTTCTTCCAGCGTTAAAGTTTTACGCGAAAAATGATTGTCGGCACTGAACCCACAATATTTGCAGCCATTGAAACATTCATTGGATAGATAGAGGGGTGCATAGAGGAGAATAATTCGCCCGAACCTTTGTCTGGTGATGCGCTGCGCCCGTTCAGCCATCAGTTCCAGTTGACTGTCAGTGATGTTGGGAGATAGAAGCCGAGAAAAATCGTTGATACTTAAACGTTGTTGCTGCAGCGCCAGATCAATTTGTGCTGGAGTTGTATTCGCAATTATTTGTTCTATTTCAGTTTGTGGATAGAGCTCAAGCTGCTGTTGAAAACTCATTAGTCATTCCTTAAAAAACCGGTTAGAGGACTTGATGCTTCGGCTTGTTGACGCTGAGCACCGAGCCCTGCCAAGTAGGCTTCGCGCCCGGCCTCTACCCCTTTACGGAAAGCTTGTGCCATCATTGCTGGATCTGGTGTGTCTGCAAGTGCTGTATTGACCAGAACAGCGTCGGCACCCATTTCCATGGCTTCTGCGGCATGGGATGGTGCCCCGAGACCAGCATCAACAATAACTGGTACGGTTGCCTGTTCAATAATGATAGCAATGAGGTCGCGGGTCCGAACTCCTTGATTGGTCCCAATCGGGGCTCCCAATGGCATTACCGTTGCGGTGCCAGCTTCCTCAAGATGTCTTGCAAGAACCGGATCGGCAGGCATGTACGGAAGCACTACAAAACCTTCCTTAACCAGAATCTCTGCTGCCTTGAGGGTCTCAATCGGGTCTGGCAGCAGGTAGTATGGATCAGGAGTGACTTCCAGCTTGATCCAGGGTTCACAACCTGCGGCACGAGCCAGACGAGCCAGACGGACAGCTTCTTCAGCATCACGAGCACCACTTGTATTTGGCAGTAACAGATAGCGTTCGGGGGCAATATGCGATAATAAGGAATCTTCAGGATTATCGATATCAACACGGCGTAGAGCGACAGTGACAATCTCACTGCCTGAGTGTTCCATAGCTGCAACCATCGCCTGATTTGAGGCAAACTTGCCAGTACCAACAAGCAATCGTGAGTTGAATTTCCGACCGGCAATAATCAATTGATCCATAATATTATCCTTAATTTAACCACCACCAACAAATTGAACCAGTTCAATGGTGTCTTCCGATTTAAGTTCTGTCTTGATGTGTATATCCGGTGAAAGTATCTGGCGGTTTAATTCAACAACCACCCGATCAGGGGATAGATTTAACTTTTGTAAAAGTTGTTGAACAGTCAGGCTTTCCTGATACTCTTTTGTATTACCGTTGATAATTAGTTTCATAATTAATTCATTCTGGAGATTTGTTTAACAGCAGGCGAAGGACTGCATTAGCCTGATGATGTGCAGCGATCCCCACGCGGGGAGCCATGAGTCCACACCCCGGCTCTGCAGCGGTGACACCATCACCACAAAGATAAAAATGATCAGTTATCTTTGTCGTTTGAATAGTGTTGGATGTCTCGTAACCAGCGATACCGGAGGCCGCCACAAGAATTTTATCGGGGAAATAACTCAGGAAATAGTTTGTCAACATCGCTTTCTGATCTGCTGCATCGAATGCCTCAACCAGAATGTCCACCTCACTAAAAAGTTCTGTAATATTTTCCGGAGTTACTCTTTGCTGATAGATATTTATTTTTGTCTCCGGGTTTATTCGTAGCAGGTTATCCCGTAGTGCAAGAACTTTAGGGATGCCGATTTGGTCAATAAAATACTGTTGTCGATTCAGGTTAGATGGCTCGACAACATCGAAATCGGCAATATTCAGTTGTCCGACACCAACCCTTGCCAAGGCAACTGCCACTTGTGAACCAAGCCCTCCAGCCCCGGCAATACCAACGCAGCCATGTTTTATTTTTTCATGCACACCAGGGGTGTGTCTTGCCATCATCAGGGTTTCTAATTCTTCAGCGGAAGGTTGTTCTCCCCGTTGAATCATGACGATATGATCACTGTCATGCAACTCCTGATCAGAGCTTGCCGGATGGCCGTTGACAATCAGCAGATCAGCGTTCGCTTTGTACTTCTCGCGAAGTTCATATAAATGAGTGTCGCTATTAATTTTGATTGGTTTTTCGTTTAGATATATCAACATTGTTAACTCAAAATAAAAAACCGCTAAAAGGCGGCTGCCGATAATTGCTATCGGTATCTATTGCCGCTTCCCTACGCCGGTATCAACCGGATCAGGTTCCAAGGGTCGTTCCAGTAGGTCTGGAACTCTCAGTATCCAAGACGCCCCTAGCGTGTTATTAATACCCTCTGAAATTACCAGCCGGATAATATGAAAGTCAACCTGTAAGGGGTAAAGGTGAGTTTTAAGTTTGATCTTTTCTCTTCCTTCCGCATAGGATGCGGCTCCAGAGCTCAGATTCATAGGAAAGGGAAAACTTCATGTCAATTTCAGAACGTTATCGCCAAATTTTAGAGCGGATAGATCAAGAATCGGATCATCTCTATGAGATCCTTCCTGAGGATACGGCTCAATCGTTACGACTGGTCGATATGGCTGCCGAAGACTTACAGGATTGGGTTGATTCGGTTGGTGAGATCCCACAACTTCATCTGGAATCTAAACTTTCACCTGTGCTGCTAAAAGCCCATGAATATCTGGATCGAGCACGGGTTTCGTTGGAGAAAGATGATCATCAAAAAGCAGTTGAAATAATTTGGGAATTAGAACAAGGGATCTATCGACTATTAAATGATCTATGATGCGTTGAAAACAAACACCTACTATTTGTGTAATTATAAAACCCGGGAGGATGGAATGGAAAAAGAACAGGAAATGAAACTTGAAATTCAAATGAGCGATGATGTCGCAGCTGGGCAGTATATTAATATGGCGGTCGTCAATCATAACGACAGTGAATTTGTCATTGATTGCATCTATGTCCAGCCACAGGCGGCTAAAGCACGTGTCCAGTCTCGCTTGATTACATCGCCACGTCACGCCAAGCGGTTATTGTTAGCACTACAAAGCAATATTGAACGTTATGAAAATAAATATGGCGATATTGATCTGACTGACATGAACAGCAGTCAGTTGAGCAGCCAACCGATACATTAATTGCGATATTTTTTAGATTTTAACTTGCTCTTAGTTGTCTTTACCTTTGACTTAGCCTGTGATGTGCTTTGGTCAACATCTCTACGGTTGTATCCCAGTCAACACATTTATCGGTGATTGATACCCCATATTTTAACTGGTTTAGGTCTTCCGGAATACTCTGATTGCCAGCATTCAGGTTACTTTCAATCATGACTCCGACAATTGAGCCTGGATCAGCGGTCAGTTGATCACTTATATTATCCAGGACTTCCCCCTGTCGGGTGTGATCTTTGTAAGAGTTCGCATGACTACAATCAACCATGATAGCCGGGGGAAGTTGTTTTTTACTTAAAAGCTCGGCAGCTTTTTTTACCTCTTCTGGATAGTAGTTTGGTGCACTATCGCCACCGCGCAAGACCATATGAATGTCCGGGTTACCAGAGGTGTGGACAATTGAAGAACGTCCCTCGTAATTAATACCAAGAAAACTGTGTTCTCGACAGGCTGCAGACATAGCATCTAAAGCAATCTTTAGCCCGCCGTCAGTTCCATTTTTAAAGCCGACAGGAAATGAAAGGCCGCTTGCCATCTCCCGGTGGGTCTGTGATTCTGTCGTCCTTGCTCCTATGGCACCCCAGCTGATCATGTCGGACAGGTATTGTGGTGTAATTGGATCGAGCATTTCACTGGCAATAGGGAGCCGCAGATCGGTTATGGCACAGAACAACTGGCGTGCCACTCCTAGCCCTTTAGATATTTGGTGAGTCCCATCCATGTCAGGATCGTTGATTAAACCTTTCCAGCCAACGGTCGTGCGTGGTTTTTCAAAATAGACACGCATGATGATAAACAATTGGTCTTTAAGCTCTTCTGCCAATTTGGCTAAACGTTTGGCGTATTCAATGGCGGCTAGAGGGTCATGAATTGAGCATGGACCAACGACCATCAGCAGTCGTTTGTCTTCTCCTTTGAGGATAGCTTTGATAGTATTGCGGCTGTCATTGACAAAATTTGCGCCCGGAAGTGGTAACGGGAAAACTTGTTTAAGATCCGAGGGAGCAATAATTGGGTAGACTTCGAGAACATTAAGATTGTTAGTTTGAACCATTATCTTGACCTCATTTAGGAGATTATTATCTGCTGGATAGTTGTTGCTGGCGCACCTTAGCGGTTTTTACCGTTTAAGTCAAAAATCACTGTTGCAGCTCTGGGTTGATGGAATCGTTTGACAGGGTCGGTTCCATTCGGTATAAAAACCCATAATTACAACAATTTCGGTGGTAGAAAGGTTTATCCTGTATGAGTGTTTTGATTATTGCCATTGCCCGGATTCTTGATCTGGCTTTTAATATTTATACTTTTGTTGTTATTGCCAGAGTATTGATTTCCTGGGTCAATCCCGATCCCTATAATCCCATTGTCCGTTTCCTACATAGTGCGACCGATCCTGCATTGTACCGCTTACGAAAATTGATGCCGTTTTTGCAGCTTGGTGGTTTTGATTTATCTCCCATTGCACTGCTGATCCTCCTTTCTGTTGTTCAACAAGTTGTCGTTACATTTTTGTATCAGCTAGCCCATTAATCAAGGTTTTAGAGGATAAACAATGCGGATTACTCCGATCGAGATTCAACAGCATAAGTTTAAAACCCGCATGTTCGGTTACGATACCTCTGCTGTTGATCATTTTCTGGAAATGCTGGCCGAAGAACTTGAGCGGTTACATAGACAGAATAATGAACTGAAAGAGTCTTTAGCCCGAACCCGGACGTCCCTTGAGCAAATGCGTGATCGGGAAAAAGCATTGCAAGAAACACTGATGGCGGCTCAACAGGTTACCGAGGAGTTGAAAGTCAACGCACGAAAGGAAGCTGAAATAGTGGTGGCAGAAGCACACCTTGAGGGGGAACGGGTGATTCGAGATGCCAGTGAGCGCCGGGTGCAATTAGTAAATGAAGTTCAGGAAATCAGACGCCAGAAGATCTCTTTTGAAGGTGGATTGCGAGCGCTGATTGAAAATCACTTGAAATTAATGGATATAGATACCCTGCAAATTGAAGATGATGAACAGCAAACTCGTTTGATGCAGCCTTTGATTAGTGATGAAGATATTGATGATCAACTTGACTTTCCTTGATGTTTTCCCCTTCGCCATAAACTTTTCTTGACAGGTGTTCTCCCCACAATTTATTATCCTTTGCTGTTTGTAGATTACAAAATAACTGGAGGTTTGAAACATGCCGTTGTATGAATATCACTGTGATGATTGTGGGCTGAACTTTGAAGTTCGACAAAAATATTCTGATAAACCCATCGATGTTTGCCGCAATTGTGGTGGGCATGCCAAAAAAATGATATCTAAGACTGCCTTTGCTCTTAAAGGGGGGGGCTGGTACGAACAAGGCTATTCTCAAGCGAAAAGTTGCCCAACACCTGCTGCCAGTAGCAGTGGCGACTGTACGTCATGTCCTAAGGCGGTAAATGGTTGATCAAGTTCACTAGAGTTAATAATCCTCGTCAGATAAAATCTGTCGGGGATTTTTTACATACTTAAACGAAGCAAAACCAAAGTTATGACCTGAGTGTAATTATTCTGATTATTTTTAGATCGGTCGAAATACTTTTTTAAATGGAGATTTTTAAATGGCAGAACTGATTGATGGAAAAGCAATTGCGGCTGAGCTGAGAAAGCAGATTTCTACAGATGTTGAGGAACTTATTGCCAAAGGTGTGACCCCAGGTCTGGCGGTTGTCCTGGTGGGTGAGGATCCAGCAAGTCGGGTCTATGTTTCCATGAAAGAAAAAGCCTGTGCCGCTGCCGGGATCTATTCTGTTGAGCATAAACTATCAGCTGAAACTCCTGAGGCTGAATTGCTGGATTTGATTGCCAAGCTGAATGATGATGAAAAGATTGACGGCATTCTGGTTCAATTGCCGCTTCCAGAGCATATTGACGAAGCAAAAGTTCTGGAGGCGATCTCTCCACATAAAGATGTTGACGGTTTCCATCCCTATAATGTTGGTCGTCTGATGACCGGAAACCCGGTATTTCAGCCCTGTACTCCTTATGGTGTGATGAAGATGCTTGAACACATCGGCACCAGCCTTAAGGGCAAAGAGGTTGTTATTGTTGGACGCTCCAATATTGTAGGTAAGCCGCTGGCGTTAATGTGTCTGGCCGAACATGCAACGGTGACGATTTGCCATTCAAGGACGGTTGATTTGCCGCAGAAAGTTGCTGCTGCAGACGTTGTTATCGCCGCTGTTGGCCGACCCGAGATGATTAAGGGTGATTGGATCAAAAAAGGGGCGGTGGTGATTGATGTCGGTGTCAATCGGGTCGGCGAGAAAAAATTGGTTGGTGATGTCGATTTTGCAGCAGCCTCCATCAATGCGGCTGCAATCACTCCGGTTCCTGGAGGGGTTGGACCGATGACGATTACTATGCTGCTGTACAATACTCTGGTAAGTGCTAAACGTAGGGCAGGTCAACAGGGCTGATCGGAGGTATAATAATCTTGTCGCGCAGATATTGTCTATTTTCTAAAAAAAATATTCAGGTTGATTGATTTTTTATCTGAGTAGGTGCATCTTTATCATCTTGGGTAGGATGCTCCGTTTTCTGAAGCACTGATTGATTCATTACTTTATCAAGGCAGGGAGTTTCGTGATGAATAAAACACCTTTAAATCAGATCCATCGTCAATTAGGTGCTCGTATGGTCGACTTTGGTGGTTGGAATATGCCAGTACAATATTCTGGTGTCATTGCAGAGCATATGGCGGTTAGGACAACGGCTGGTTTATTTGATGTTTCCCATATGGGAGAAATCGAAGTTTCTGGCCCCCATGCTTTTGACTTTCTTCAGTATGCGACCACAAACGATCTATCAGATTTGACCGATGGACAAGTACAGTACACGGCTCTTTGCTATGAAACAGGTGGTGTGGTTGATGATTTGACCCTTTACCGTTTTGCTGCAGATCGCTACCTTCTCTGCGTTAATGCCTCCAATAGCGACAAAGACTTTGCCTGGTTGGAGTATTTGTTGAAAAATACTGATTTCAGTGATTTGAACTTGATCAATCGTAGTACAGAATATGCGCAGCTGGCATTGCAGGGGCCGGTTGCTGCAAATATTCTGGCTAAACTAACCAGCACCGATTTATCGACAATAAAATTTTATCGGTTTGTGGAGGGGACTGTCGCTGGAATTGAGACAATTATCTCTCGAACTGGATACACCGGTGAGGATGGCTTCGAGCTCTATTGTGCTGCAGCTGATGGTGCCAAACTCTGGCTGGAGTTGATGAGCGTTGGGCAGTCGTTGGGATTAGAGCCGATAGGCTTGGGGGCTCGCGATACTCTCCGTTTAGAAAAAGCTTATGCTCTTTACGGCCATGAAATTACAGCTGAAATTATGCCGATTGAGGCACGCTTAGGGTGGATTACCAAGCTGAAAAAGGGGAACTTTGTCGGTCGTGATGCCATGCTCAAAGCAAAAGAGGCAGGCCTACCGCGTAAGCTGATTGCCCTGACGGTAACGACTTCTGGGGTTCCGCGTGAAGG
>JASJGT010000030.1:0-3243 GCA_033791405.1 Desulfuromusa sp. | reverse complement strand
GATGAGATCTGGTCGCAGAGGATTCTCAAACTGCGGATCTCCTCTTCGCTGAAAGGGTCCTGATCCCTTTCGCAAGTTAAAACACCGACAACCTGACCGGCAGCACGTAGTGGCAGCGAAAGTAACTGACCAATCTGTTGGTTTTTGGCGTAACTGGCGTGATCACGGTTGATCGGACCAGCGGCAACAACGGCCGGGAAGAAAATCTCTTCATCCTGATCAAAAGCTTCCTCCATGGCAGCTTCAAGCTGATTGACAATCTCCATTTTCGGCTCAAACTGTTCCATATGGCTGATGCTCTGGAGACAGATATAGCCATCGACCTGCCAACCGAGACTCACTCTGCTGCAGTGAAAGCGCGACACGGTTTCGTTGACTACAGTCATTGCTGCTGCCAGAAATTTTTCCTGCTGATTCAATAGCAGCAACAATTCCATCGTTTGTGTCAGGTCAATCTGTTTGTGCTGTTCGTTACGCTGGTTTCTGGTTAGTTGGTAAATTGCCGGAGCGTCTGCCAATAACTGCAGCTGGCGCAAGTGACTATCAAGCTGTTCGGGGGTGGAGTTACTGAGTTGGAAAATGATGACCCGAGGATGCTCCACGGTCTGTTCCTGCACTGCCAGACCAATCAGAATGGGTTGCGCCGGGTTGCTGCCGCGTAAAACCGCCTGCCTCTTCTGTAGACACCTATCAGCAAGTTTGATCAGATGTTCAGAGAGGGGAGTTTTCTTGTTGGCTTGCTGTGGTGTGGGCCATTGCAGTTGTTGTTCCCAGGAACTTTTTTTTATTAACAGGATGCAGTTGTTGGCCTGGATTTGTTGACTGGTAAAAGCCAAAAAAGCCGTCCAGAATTGTGCCGGATGGCCAGAAAAAGAATGGAACTCCTTAATTGAAGTGATGTTTGACACATTGTTATCCAAAAAAGCAGGTAATTCAGCAAAATCGGGACAGTCCCGAATGGCACTAGTTTAAGGAATTTCCAGCAAAAACAGGACTGTCCCCGCATGGGGGCTGTCCCAGGCTTTTGCGGGTTATTATAAATGGCATACTGGTCAACAAACCCTAAGGTCGCTGGGTTGCGCCCCCGCTCGGCGCCTTCATTTCTTTGTACGTCCAAAGAAACGAAGCAAAGAAATACGCCTGACCTCCTTGCCCGCCGTTGGCGGGTTCCCTCCATTTCACAGCTGCTTTGAGGAGTGGCAAAAACTCGGGCGTTGCCCTCAAACATTTGCCCCTCTAATCTCAAATCAGCAGTTCCATTTCGGCTGCGTCACACAGGTATTGGTGAATCATAAGCAAATTCATCTTAACTCTTGGGACAGCCTCTGAATTTACCCGTACAGCTTCAAACCCGTAAACGGTTATTGCTCTGGTAGCTGCATCGTCCCTGCGACTCCGGGGATGATCTGCTGTTCCTGATTATCAAATTCTGCCTTGATTTTTCGTAAACCACTGGCCGAGTCAACCAAAGGGCTGATAAATACAATTGTTGCCTCAGAGGTAACCGGTTCTCCCCCGGTCTGGAGTTGGAGTTGCACCTGTTGTCCCAGCGAGATGTTTGTCACTATCTCCTGTTCCAGGTTGGCAACAAAATAGCCGCGGCTGTTATCGATCAGCCGCAGCAGTGGAGTGTCGATGTCACAGTTTTCGCCAATGCCGATCATGATTTCTGTGACCTGTCCGGCAAACGGGGCATAAAGATTCCGCTTGGCTAACTGTTGTCGGGCGGTATTGTATTCAATCTTTTCCCGTTGTTCGGCAATTTTCAGTCGGTTAAGTTCGGCGACAACAAAAGCAAGTTCCAGTTCCTTGTTTTCCAGTTCCTCACGAGGGATCGATCCGGTTGATTGATAGAGATCGCGGGTGGATTGCAAATGATTCTGCAATGTTTTCACCTGCAGCTTTACCGATTCAATTTCAACTTTGCTTTCCCAGAGCAACTTGCGCCGTTTCACCTCTAACTGCTCAAGTTCCTGATCCAATTGCAGCAGTAACTGCCCCTGTTTAACTGTTTCCCCTTCGGTCACCTTGATGGCAATAGTTCTTCCGGTGATCGAAAGTCCCAAGGCAGAATCTTGCGCCGGTTCGGTAAAACCTGAGATACCAACCTGTTCCGCAGTCGATAATTGGGGAATGGACAGCAATATCAACAGGACGATTCCGGCCAGCAGAAGTTCTTTTATTCCCGATGAAGAGAATTCGTTTGCCGCAACGGGGATATTATTATTTCTTTTCAAAGCTCAGTCTCCATAATGTCCACCCCGTATTTTTGGAGGATGGTGCCACTGGCCAGTTCCATTTCTACCAGGGCTCTCTGTCGTTTCACGGTATTGGTCAATGCGGTTTCTCTGGCTGAACGGTAATTCTCTTCTTTTTCCAGCACCAGACGACTACCGCTTTGACCTGCTTTCAACTTAATTAATTCGGTATCTAACAGGCGTTTTTGGATCTCAATGATCTGTTCAGCATATCGCAACTGTTCCGTTGATCTCGCTACGTTGTCGATGGCGGTATCTATCCGGTTTTTCAGTTCAATTTCAATATCTTTCAAGACCATCAATTGTCGCCGTTTTTCCAACTCCGATTTTTTTAATTTACTGCGACTGTCAATTCCCCCCTGAAGGGGCAATCGGAGCTGCAAACCTGCTGCCCAGGAAGCGTATTCACCATCTTGAATCTGCTCCCAGGATTCCCCGCTACTGAAATCGAGTCCGTTCAGGCCATAACTGGCCAATAGGTCAAGTTCAGGCCAACGTTGATTTTTAGCAAAAGTAATTTTGACTTCTGCCTGCTGCAGTTTTTTCCTCGCGGCCAGATATTCAGGGCGAAATTTAAAGGCCTGTTCGATAATTTCATCACTATTGAGATTTTGTTGGGCAAGAGGCTCTGGTTCGGTGATCGCCAGATTGAGTGGTTGTGGTGATTTCAATGCTACTTTTTCCAGGGGAGGAAGAGCCTTTTTTAACTGTGGCTTTGCTTTCGCCGGCACCGGTTGATTGTAGGAGATAAATATCTCGACCCGGCGGTTTTTTGCCCGACCTGTAACCGTATCATTGTCTGCCACAGGTTCAAAGGGGCCACCTGTGCCAGTTTTATACTGACTTTTTTTCAGGTCAAGCTGCGCTGCTAGATATTTGACTGTGTTATTAGCCCGAGCCCGACCAAACCCAAAATTGTCCCCATAAGTTTTAGCTTTTGCAGGTGTCAGCATGTGCGAATCGGTATGGCCGACAACCTTGATGA
>JASJGT010000029.1:0-3236 GCA_033791405.1 Desulfuromusa sp. | reverse complement strand
ACCCACGGTATTTACATCATAAAAGGGCGTAACCGTGGCGTGTTATTGCCACAAGTAGCCACAGAATATGGTTGGGACAGGGAGACTTTCCTTCAGCAAACATGTGTCAAAGCGGGATTGCCTGAGAACGCATGGCAGCTTCCAGAAGCAGAGATCTATATTTTCAGCGGACAAATATTCAGCGAATAAGCTTAAAGTAATTTTATCAATAGGCGTTATAACTATATAAAATATGTATTATTTATCTCTAAAAGGCAGTATATATTTCATAAAAACAATCAACAACCCCAAGTTCAATCCAAAGGATCAAATTTATCGGTATCAGCGTAACAGAGTGGGCAGACCCATCCTTCGGGCAAATCATCAAAATCTACACCCGGTGGAACTTTGTTCATTTCATCCCCTTTTTCAGGATCGTAGATATAGCCGCAGCAGGTACAAATATAACGCATATCAATCCTCTCTCTAGCAGGTGACCTAATTAGATGTTGTCACAGCAAATAATGTCTTCAACAATTAAATAGCAAAATACTTAGCTTGTGGATGATGTACAACAATCGCCGAGGTACTCATCTCTGGAACCATTTCAAAAGACTCCGTTAAACTGACGCCGATTTTTTCCGGTTGTAACAGTTCAAACAGCGGACCATGTGCTCCCAGATCAGGGCAAGCTGGATAACCAAAACCATAGCGTGAACCCTGATACCCTTGTGCGACATAGGCGTCCATATCACCGCCATCATGTTGGATTCCCATCTCTATACGCATCTTCTCGTGCCAGTATTCGGCCAACGCATCGGTCAATTCAACTCCAAGGCCGTGGAGCATCAGATAATCGTGATAACTGTCTGATTCGTAGAGTTGCTTGGTTCTTTCTGCCAATCGGGCACCAAGAGTGACGACAAAAAAACCAACCTTATCACCACCCTCTTTTCCATTACGGAAGTAATCAGAGATACAGAGACCGGGAGCATTTTCCTGACGTGGAAAACTGAAGATCTTCTCGCCAGAATCACTACTGATCAATAATTGATCGCCATCACTGACACAATCGAAATATCCATAAGCCACTTTCGGTTGCAACCAACCTTCATTCAATGACTGATCTTTTAACCGTTGGAAAAGCGGGAGAACCGTATTTGTGTTTAATTCTGCATAATCGTCCTTCGGCATTTTTCCGCGGCGATAGCCCCAGCGGCCCCGGAATAATGCCGCTTTGTTGAGGTAACTGAATAATCGTTCTGGATCTAGATCGGTCACCAGCTGACTACCAACAAAAGGGATCTTCGGAGGATCAAAGGAACGATCCAAAACCTCTTGTTGCGGGCTTGGACGGTTTTTTGCGACAGTACGTTCTTCCCACTGGGTTGAGGTTAATTTTCCCGCCTCAAATTCACGAATTGCTTTCAAACCAGCAAAGGCGTCGGCGCAATATACCACCTGCTGCTGATAATTGGGTGCACAGTCCACGGCAACAAACTTAGGCGTCAATGCTGCGCCGCCAAGCAGAACCG
Organism: Desulfuromusa sp.; assembly: GCA_033791405.1. Taxonomy (GTDB): domain Bacteria; phylum Desulfobacterota; class Desulfuromonadia; order Desulfuromonadales; family Geopsychrobacteraceae; genus Desulfuromusa. The sequence continues at coordinate 1,722 of JASJGT010000029.1, read as the reverse complement.
GTTGTGTTAGTCCAACAGCCTGAAATTGGGCGAGATTGTCCTTCATCAGTAATGCCGACTTGACCAGCAGTCCCGACAGACCAACGACATCAACCTGTAATTCCTTGGCCGTGGAAATGATCTTTTCAGCAGGCACCTTAATCCCGATATTATGAACTTTATAACCATTATTGGTGAGAATGATATCAACCAGATTTTTGCCGATATCATGAACATCCCCGGCCACCGTTGCCAGTAATATAGAAGTCCGCCCTTCGTCAGACAGTTTTTCCATGTAAGGTTCCAGCAAGCCAACGCTCTGCTTCATAACCTCTGCTGACTGCAGCACAAATGGCAGCAACAAGTCACCACGGCCAAACAACTCACCAACTTCTCGCATTGCCGGAACCAGAAGATTATTAATAATGTCCAGTGGTTGCCAACGCCCACGCAGAGTTGTCAGTAAATCGTCCAATTCGACCTTGTCACCTTTTAAGACCTTCTGGTGCAACTGCTGTTCGGCAGTCAGTAAACCCTCATCTTCGCTCTCATCCTTATCAACAGCCTGCTCAAAATAATCAATAAACGCCATCAAGGCATCGGGATGGCGATTAAACAACAGATCAAAACAAATCTTACGATCTTCTTCACTGATTGATGCATAGGGAAGAACTTTAGCGGCATCAACAATCGCAGTATTCAGTCCAGCTTCGACTGCTTCGTGAAGAAAAGTCGAGTTGAGAACCTTGCGCGCCGCTGGACGTAGACCAAAGCTGATATTACTGATTCCCAGGGTAAAACCTACACCGGGCAGTTCCTGCTTGACCAGTTTGATCGCTTTCAGGGTTTCGATCGCTGCATCGCGCATCGTTTCGTCACCAGAGCCAACAGTGAAAGTGAGCAAGTCGAAAAGGATATCCTGCGGACGTAAACCATGTTTATTCACTGCCAGATCATAAATATCTTTGGCAATCGCCAACTTTTTATCGCAGGTCAGTGCCATCCCCTCAAGATTGATGGTCAGAGCGACCACTGCTGCACCATACTTTTTTGCCAAGCGGCAGATGCGATCCAGATTTGCGCCGCCATCTTCCAGATTGATCGAATTGATGATCGCCCGCCCAGGATAGAGTGGCAATACCAGCTCCAGAGTGTCCGGACTGGTTGAATCAAACATCAACGGGGCTTTACAGGATCCGGCACACAGTTTGGTCAATTTAAGCATATCAGCCGCTTCATCCCGCCCGGCGTAAGCGACACAAAGATCAAGTACCTGTGCCCCGCGTGCTTCCTGGTCAAGGGCAACTTTGAGACAGGCATCCCAATCCTCAGCTAACAGTGCCTCTTTAAAGGCTTTGGATCCATTAGGATTACAGCGTTCGCCAATGAGTAATGGGGGAATTTCCTGATGCAGTTCAACTGATTGATAAAGGCTGGCTACGGAAGCTTTCATGCTGACACCTCCCGCTGTTTAGGGGTAACACCTTCAAGACGTTTCACCAGTGCTGCAATATGTTCAGGGCTGGTACCACAACAGCCACCGACAATACTCACTCCTTGATTAACGACAAACTGATACATCTGTTCGGCATAATCCTCAAAACTGAGAGGGTAGTGAGTCTGTCCGTTAACCACTTCAGGTAGACCCTGATTAGGGATCACGGAGATCCGCCGTGGCCAGTTTTCACTCAGATAGTTGATGTGTGACATCATATCCTGAGGTCCCGTCGCGCAGTTGAGTCC
>JASJGT010000028.1:0-23721 GCA_033791405.1 Desulfuromusa sp. | reverse complement strand
CGACCCTATCCATCTCAATGGCGAGGGATATGGAAAATTGGCTGAAGCTGTTGCTGATCTGCTCGCTGAAAATGGAGCTCTTCGTTAACGGACTCACTTAAATTAAGATCGGGAGGGGGATATGCGACGGATCAAGGATTGGCCGGCCGATGAGCGGCCACGGGAAAAGTTACTTGCCACAGGTGCTGATAAACTGACCGATGCTGAATTGCTGGCACTGATTATCCGCACTGGCGATTCTTCCAGTAAAAATAGTGCTGTCGATCTGGCGCGGAGCTTGTTAAGTCGCTTTGGCTCTTTGCGGCAGTTAGCGGCAGCGAGTATCAGCGAACTTTGCCAGCAACCTGGAATCGGTCCAGCAAAAGCGGCTGAAATTCAGGCATTATTTCAAATTGCCCGCCGTTTTGCTGATAACCGTTTGCAGCCGGGGCAGCCTTATCGTTCTTCTCAGGATGCCTTTGACCATTTCCACGAACGTTTCTGTGATTATCGGAAAGAGGTTTTTCTGGCATTGTTGCTTGACAGTAAAAATCGCCTGATCCGTGAAGTGCAGATTTCCGAAGGGAGTCTCAGCGCCAGTATCGTCCATCCCCGCGAAGTATTTGCTCCGGTGTTGCGAGAATCTGCCGCAGCTGTTCTGTTTGTCCACAATCATCCTTCAGGAGATCCAACTCCCAGCCGCGAAGATATCGAAATCACGGAACGCCTCAAACAGGTCGGTGATCTGATGGGGGTGCGGGTGCTCGATCATATTATAATAGGCAACGGGGAGTATGTCAGTCTAGCAGATCGGGGGTTGTTGTAACTTCTGGATCAATCGATCCCGTAATCTTTCAATTTATACATCAGCGAGCGCAAGCTGACTTCCAGCAACTCGGCGGCCTGAGTACGATTTCCCTCTGTTTTGACCAGAGCTTTGCGGATGTATTCCTCTTCCAGTCGGCGTGAAGCTACTTTCAGAGAATATTCGTCAGGGTTAAATTCTCCGGGGGCTGATTGGCGGATGCGCAGCGGGGGGAGCTCCAGAGCTTCTCTAGGACTGAATATCAGCGCCTTTTCCAGATAGTTTTCCAACTCTCGGACGTTGCCTGGCCAATGATAATCGGTCAGGTTTTTTTTTGCCGCTGCATCTATTTTCAGTAGCGGACGACCTTCACGATTGCATAATTGGGTTAAAAAATGTTTGGCTAGAATAACGATATCTTCTGGCCGTTCCCGTAGCGGCGGCAAGTTGATATCAACAACGGCGAGGCGGTAATAGAGATCACGGCGAAACAGGTTTTTCTTTACCGCTTCCTGTAAATCGGTTCCGGCTGCAGCTACGACCCGGGTATCGATTTTTTCAGAACGAGTCGCCCCGACTTTTCTGATTTCACCTTCCTGAAGAACCCGCAACAATTTTGGTTGTAGTTCCAGCGGCAGATCGGCAATTTCATCAAGAAACAGAGTGCCGCCACTGGCGATAGAAAACAGCCCCTGCTTCTCTCGATCAGCACCTGTAAAGGCCCCTTTTTTATGCCCGAACAATTCACTTTCCAGTAGACCGGAGGTGATAGCGCTACAATTGATGGCTAGAAATTGCCCCTTGCGACCACTTTCACTGTGTAATGCTTTGGCAATTAATTCTTTTCCGGTTCCGGTTTCACCACTGATCAGGATGGAGGATTCAGCTTTGGCTGCTGTTTGAACCAGTTTTAGAATTTGCTCCATTTTTTGGCTGGAGTGAACAATGTCTGTGATTGAAAAGTCTTTGTCCTGTTTTGAGAGGGCTTTTTTTAACTCATGATTCTCCTGACGTAATTCCTGCCGTTCTTCGGCCTTGCGCAAGGTCAGAACAACCTCGTCTGGCTTGAATGGCTTGGAAATATAGTCGTACGCTCCGCGCTTCATGCACTCCAGTGCGGTATCAACACTACCGTAGGCACTCATCATGATAATTGTACTGTCAAGGGAACGGACTTCCGGTTGATCGAGAAAGGTCAGCCCATCCATATCAGGCATACGGATGTCAGAGAGAATGACATCAAACTTTTCTTTGTAGATCAGATTGATCGCCTCTGCCCCATTCTGAGCTTCACTGACGCGGTAGTTATGCTGCTCCAGAACCAGCCGCAGCATATGACGCATAGAGGCTTCATCGTCGATGACTAGAAGATTACGGAATTGATCGGACATGGGATCCCTTTAGTTGTTGGATGAGCAACTTTGTTAGGATACATTTATTTTTAAAAATGAGCAAATAAAACCCGAAAATGAGAATAGCTGAAATGGGTGCTGCGGTAGGGTTGAAGAAAGCGGTCAGTTTATGTTGTGTTGTGAGCATTTCTGGTTATCTATTTCGCTCCACTAAAAATTCTGGAGTGACTGGTTTTCCCCTTCCCTCTTGATGGGGGAAGGTTGGGATGGGGGTGTTCTTTTGCAAGTGCGCCCTCCACCCTAACCCTCCCCCACGCCGGGGGGAGGGAATCTATGCAAGTTGAGTCTAGTGGATAACCAGATTATTATTCAGTAAGTTTCTTGCTGAGTTCTGTAAGGCTGTTTACGGTGATGGTCGGATCTATCCCCCAAGGATCAAAAACTGCGTCTGGAGAACGACGCACCCACGCAGATTTCATTCCGGACGAAATTGCCCCAATGACATCAAAGGGATTGCTTGAGATCAGCCATGCTCTATCACCAGTCGCTTTCGATTTTCTTAAAAAATGACTGTAGACGCCGGGGTTCGGCTTAAAAGATTTCAGGTCATCAACACTGACAACCCCGAGAAAAAAATCCCGAATACCTGCGCTACTCAGTAACATTTCGAGAGCATCTGCAGCACCATTGGAAAATGCATAGAGACGAAAACCAGTAGCTTTCAATTGGGTCAGCCCTTCTTTGACATCTTTAAATGCAGGTAGCACACGGTAAATGCTTAACAGGTCAGTTTTTTGATCTGCAGTGAGTGGTGTTTTGTAGTAAGCGCAGGTGTAATCAAGAGCTTGACTCGTACAAACAGCAAAGGTTTCGTAATTTTGCATCAGGCCGCGACGAAAGGAGTATTCCAATTGCTTGTCCCGCCAGGCACGAGAAAAATCCATTGCTTTGTTTCCAACGAGTTTCTGTAGTGCCGTGCTGACGCCCTGTGTGTCAATCAAGGTCCCATAAACGTCAAATGCTAGCGTAGTCGTCATCGGTTTCTCCTCAAATATGGCAAATGGAGCCTGTAAATCAATGTGATCTGATCGGTATCGCTACATTGTTTCAGCAAAGGAGAAACCATGTCAACATAAGCATTTGTCTACACTCGACTCTTTGACGTCAATGTTGCCGAAGAGGCAAGCCGCCAAATGCATTCACCGGTTTATCTGTAGTTGACAAGCCAGAGGTTGGCTCGCGATCAATACAGGATTAAAAGGGAGACAGTATGGTTGCTGTCGCGATAACCTGTTACGTTGAACCCTGGGGTTTCGTCGATAAAGGAGTTTATTATGGAAAACAACGAACTGTTCAGCGCCCGGGTCTGTCCTTTTGCACATCGTAGCCGTTTGGCGCTGATGGAAAAGAACCTCCCTTTTACCTTGATTGAAATCGATCTGCGCAACAAGCCGGACTGGTACCTTGAGCTCAACCCTGCTGGTGCTGTGCCAGCACTTCGGCAAGGGGATTTTATATTGCGAGAGTCGTTGATCATCAATGAGTATGTCAACGAGTGCCATATAGAACCAGCACTACTGCCAGCAACTGCTCAGCAGCGTGCCGAGGCCAGACTCTGGATCGACTATGCCGGTTCTAGATTTGTTCCGCAGTTCTACCGTTTGCTGAAGGCGCAAGAGAAAGAGAAACAAGGTGCCGTTGCTGCTGAACTCTGCAGGGTGCTTGCGGTTCTTGATGCCGAATTAAAACGCCGCAAAGGGAAAGGACCCTATTGGTTCGGTTGGCAGGTCGGTTTGACTGATATTGCCTTTTATCCCTGGTTCGAGCGCTGGGCGGTGTTGGAGCACTATCGTGGTTTGAGGATTCCTGACAATTTAACCTCGCTGTTGGGCTGGATAGAAACTATGCAGGGGCGGGATGCGATCAGGCTGGGGAGTGAACCGGCCGATTATTATATCGGAGAATATGAGGATTATGCTGCCAGACTGAAGTGATGGTGGTCGTCCGGTCAAGGTTTATGTAGACCATAGACTATCTAGAAAGTGATTTGGCTGAATTTGCGCAGATTGAAAGAGAGAAATCCAGACCCGTCAGAATTTCCGATAAAATCAAAAGGGGCGGAAGAATCCGCCCCTTTTAAATATTTGTGATTAACTCTGTTTTTTTCTTATGGCTGCCAGACCTTCAGCAACGCTTCAGCCATTTCTGCTGGAGAATCGGCAACACTGACCCCACACTCGCGCAGGAACGCTTTTTTGCTGGCGGCATCACCTTTTCCACCGGAGATGATTGCACCGGCGTGACCCATTCGCTTACCAGCAGGAGCTGTTGCTCCGGCGATGAAGGCAGCGACTGGTTTGCTCATGTGATCGCGAACATATGCGGCGGCCTGTTCTTCAGCATCGCCACCGATCTCACCAATCATGATAACTGCCTTGGTTTCAGGATCAGCTTCAAACATCTTCAGCACGTCAAGGTGGCTGGTACCATTGACCGGGTCACCACCGATACCAACACAGGTGGTTTGACCAATATCGCGGCTAGTCAATTGCCAGACAGCTTCATAGGTCAGGGTTCCAGAGCGAGAAAGGACACCAACTGGACCGGGCTTATGGATATAGCCGGGCATAATGCCAATTTTACATTCACCGGGGGTGATAACCCCAGGGCAGTTCGGCCCGATCAGACGAGAGTTCCTGCATTCCATATATTTATTGACCTTGACCATGTCAAGAACCGGAACTCCTTCGGTGATACAGATAACCAGTTCGATACCAGCATCCACCGCTTCCATAATGGCATCAGCGCTGCCGATTGGTGGAACATAGATAACCGAGGCGGTCGCGCCGGTTTCTTTGACCGCATCTTCTACGGTGTTGAAAATTGGAAATCCATCAACACTGGTACCTCCTTTGCCGGGAGTGACACCGCCAACCATCTGTGTGCCGTAGTCACGGGCACCTTGGGCGTGAAAGAGGCCGGTTGCACCGGTAATCCCCTGGGTAATGACCTTGGTATTTTTATCGATCAGAATACTCATTGTTTTATCTCCTTAATGCCTTAACCGTTGACGGCTTTGACGATTTTTTCAGCAGCATCAGCCATGCCGTCAGCACTGACGATATCAAGCCCCGATTTTGCCAGAATCTCTTTGCCGAGGTCGACGTTGGTTCCTTCGAGACGTACAACCAGAGGAATCTTGATTCCAACCTGCTTGGCCGCTTCAACAACACCTGTCGCGATAACATCACACTTCATGATGCCACCAAAAATGTTGACCAGGATTCCCTCAACTTTTTTGTCGGAGAGGATGATTTTGAAAGCCTCGGTGACCCGCTCAATGGTTGCACTGCCGCCAACATCGAGGAAGTTGGCGGGAGAAGCACCATGGAGTTGGATAATGTCCATAGTCGCCATGGCTAGACCGGCACCGTTAACCATGCAGCCAATATTGCCGTCAAGAGAGATGTAGGATAAATCATATTGACCCGCTTCAATTTCCATTGGATCTTCTTCTTCGTAATCACGTAGGTCGCGGATACGCAGATGGCGGAAAAGGGCATTATCGTCAATGTTGAGCTTGGCATCCAGACAGAGCAGGTTGCCTTCGGCAGTCAGGATCAATGGATTGATTTCAAGCAATGAACAGTCGGTTTCGACAAATGCCTTATAGAGGTTCATCAACAATGGGACCGCTTGTTTGACCTGAGGTAAGGCGAAGCCCATTTTGAACGCGACTTTACGGGCTTGGAAGGCGGTCAGGCCAACAACCGGATCAACAGCTTCAAAAAATAGCTTTTCAGGGGTTTTTTCAGCAACTTCTTCAATATTTACTCCACCCTCAGCGGAAGCCATCAGGGTCACTTTATCAGTTGCCCGGTCGACGAGGAAGGAGACATAGAATTCGTCAGCAATGTTGCTCCCTTCTTCAACCAGAACCCGCTTAACAATTTTTCCTTCCGGGCCGGTCTGGTGGGTCACCAGGGTCATACCAAACATATCTCTGGCATACTGCCTTACTTCGTCCGCAGTCTTGGCGATCTTGACACCGCCACCTTTGCCGCGGCCGCCGGCATGGATTTGAGCTTTGACTGCCCAAGGGCCGTCTCCCAGCCGCCGTGCCCAATCGCGGGCTGAATTACCGTTGTAGACCACGTGCCCTTCCGGAACTGGAACTCCGAAATAGCGTAGAATCGCTTTAGCCTGATACTCGTGAATGTTCATCGCATCCTCACAGGGTTAGAAATAGAGATGGGGTTCGTATTTCACGAATCCCGAAAAAAAGATATATAAATAGCTTTTAACCATATACCGACTCTTTGGCAGATTGTCAAGTGGTCAGACCGATTATATTTCAAGTGTTCTACATAACATTGTTGTAGAATTAACTCCGTGAAAAACAGTCTGAATTAAAGCAATAAAAAACAGGCTAAAACATAGTGTTTCAGCCTGTTAGGTGATCTCTATATTGAACTGCGGTTCTATTTCGTTTTTTCCCAATCAGCAAGGAATTTTTCGATGCCGATGTCGGTCAGTGGGTGTTTTGCCAGTTGGTTCATGACACTGTAAGGGATGGTGCAAATATCTGCGCCGATCAGACCGGCGTTGAGAACATGCATCGGTGACCGTACCGAGGCAACGATGATTTCGGTATCGTACCCGTAGTTATCAAAAATAGTGCGAATCTGCTCAACCGTTTCCATCCCTTCATGACTGATATCATCAAGGCGGCCAACAAATGGTGACACGTAAGTTGCCCCTGCTTTGGCAGCCAAAAGAGCCTGCAAAGAAGAAAAGATCAGGGTGACGTTGGTTTTGATCCCTTCGGCACTGAATTGCTTGGTCGCTTTCAGCCCTTCGGTGGTCATCGGGACTTTGATAACGATATTTTTGTGAATTTTAACCAACTCACGCCCCTCTTTAAGCATCCCCTCAGCATCCAGAGCGATCACTTCAGCTGAGATGGGTCCATCAACAATGTTGGTAATTTCTTTGATAACTTCTTTAAAATCGCGACCGCTTTTAGCGATCAACGAAGGATTGGTGGTAACCCCGTCAACCAGTCCTAAATCATGTGCGGCACGGATTTCAGTAACTTCTGCGGTGTCGATAAAAAACTTCATTCAAAAACTCCTTGTCAGCGTAAAGTAATTATTTTTCCTGTGCTTTCTTGTATTCTTTCAAGCATTTTTTTGAGCAGAAATAGTGCTGATGACCATTAACATTTGCTTTTATTGCGTCACTTAGTGGGAGATAGGTTCCACACTGTGGATCTTCGACCATGGGTTCCCCTTCTTTGCTGTGATTTTCTGGACGCCGGGATTTTCCCGGACGCAGCAAACCAGAAATCATCGAGTAGAAAACAAAGCCACATAGAATAAGCAGTATCAATTTAATCATCAGGTTACCATGTTTCGTTTAATCGGGTAATGTCAACAGCTGTTGGCAGTGTATTAAGTAAATGACCGATAGTTTCATTTAGAACCGGGTGGTTCAGCTGTGGTGCAAGGTCATTCAGCGGCAGCAGAACAAAATGACGCTGATGTAAACGTGGATGCGGCAGAGTTAAAAGTGGGACATCCATAACCAGATCATCAACCAGGAGCAAATCAATATCAAGAGTTCGGGGACCCCAGTGCACATCCCTAACTCGCCCGGCACTATTTTCTATCTGGCGGCAGAGTTGTAACAGGTCAAGGGCTGATAAGCCAGTTAGAATCTCAATAGCAGCGTTGAGATAATCTGCTTGCCCCTCTGGCCCTCCAACAGGAGGTGTTTGATAGAGTGGTGAGCTGGATATAACTTCAACCTGTGGATGCTCCGCCAGCTGTTGTTTGGCGCGGCGAAAATTGTTCAGTGGCTTTCCTAAGTTACCGCCAAAACCGAGAAAAGCTCGACTCTTGTTGCTCCCTATCATAGTCTGTCATATTAAAACATAAGGGGTAAAATCAATGCAATTAAACTTAACTCTTGCTGTTGCTGATTTAAAAAAAACCGAGCAGTTTTACCGTGAAGTTCTGCTGTTATCTCCTCAACTTATCCGAAATTCTAAAGCAAAGCAGGGCTATATAATTTTATCATTTGAACAAATGAAAATTGTTTTTCAACCGCTACGGGAGATGGAAGCACAACACCCAGCGTTGTTGCAAAATTTAAACCGTGCCCCTCTTGGAGTGGGGGCACAACTGGAGCTGAGTTGCAATAATTTGGATGATATTTACTCTATGGTCAATCATTATCACTGGCCGATTTGTTACGAGTTGGATGATCAGGAATATCATCGGCGGGAACTCTGGCTGCAGGATCCTGATGGATATCTATTGGTGTTGAATGAAGAAATATAGCTGGTGATGTCGCAGAAAGTTTGACCTGCTAGGTTGCCAGCATTATTCATCTCTTTCGTCTGGTGGTTGTTTTTGGGTCTCTACCAATATATTTTAACGAATAATGTCCTGCCTCTTCAATAAAGGGGAAGATCAATAATTTGAGGAATGTGATTTGTTCCACATTCCGAAACGGTGACAGACCAATCGTCATTTGTTCATGACCATCGACAGGTTGAGCTCGATAAGTCCCAAACAGCCTATCCCAGTAAGGAAAATTAAAGCCGAAGTTGCTGTTGGTTTCGCGAATCATGACCGAATGATGAACCCTATGCATGTCGGGGGTGACCGTCAACAATCTCAAGCGGCGATCGAATTTATCCGATAAGCGGAGGTTACCATGGTTGAACATTGCCGCCGCATTGAGGATGATTTCAAAGATAAGGACTGCAAGAACTGGGATACCGAGTGCAGCGACCACCATTATTTTGATTCCCATCGAGATGATCAGTTCCAACGGATGAATCCGTAGGGCGCTAGTGACATCCAGATCCAAATCGGCATGATGGACCATATGGATGCGCCAAAGAATTGGGACGGCATGAAACATCAGGTGTTGCAGATAGACAACCAGATCAAGAATCAGAATCGAGATGAGGATTACCATCCAGTAGGGAAGTGGTAGAGAATTGAATAATCCCCAGTTTTTTGCTGCTGCTGCCACCGCAACTCCTGTCGCCGCGACAGGAAGGGTCAGTTTGATCAAGATATTGCTGAGCAAGATCATGCTCAGGTTATTAAACCAACGTTCGGTTTTGGAGACGGTTAGTTGTCGTCGAGAGGCAACTATTTCCCCGTATGCGACCAGAGCAAAAATAACAAAAAAAAATAGACTTCTGATAATTCCTTCATGTGCCATTGTAAAAGCCCTTCCTGTTGAGTCCTCAAAACCAATTTAGCATATAATTTCTATTCTCCGGAAATAGTTTCGCTAGTTTAATGCTGATATTTTCAGCTTAAACTCTATACTAAACTATAGAGTTAATAGTTGTGTTGACCCTGTAGTATGCTTTAGAGTTTAAAATGGAGACAAATCAAACAAGGAATTGAATATGAATGGTTTAACAATCGGTAAAGTAGCAAAAAGTGCAGGATTGGGGATTGAAACAGTTCGTTTCTATGAACGGGAAGGACTGATTAAACCCTTAGCTCGGACAGAAGCTAATTATCGTCTTTATTCAGAGGATGGAATCATTCGGTTACGCTTTATCAAGCGGGCTAAAACCTTGGGGTTTTCACTTAAAGAAATCAGAGAACTGCTGCTGTTACGTCAAGATGCGGATGCGACCAAAAAGGATGTAAAAAAACAGGTTGAAGCAAAGATTGACGATATTAAAAAGCGGGTCAGGGATTTGAAAAAAATCCAAAAAACTCTGGAGACTTTGGATCAATGTTGTGATGGTCAGGGATCGACAGAAGATTGTCCGATTCTTAACGCTCTTGAGGATGGATCCTCATGGATAACAGATGACTGAAAGGGAGGGTCAACCCAACAGCATAAATGATTAAAAAGGATCGATATGGACGTTGTCTTTGGTGTTTTTCTAGGATCTTGGGACATATTGGTTGAATCTGCCCCTTACGTATTCTTTGGTTTTTTTGCAGCAGGAATTCTCAAAGCTTACCTGCCAGAACAGCTGGTTGCAAAGCATTTGGGGGGGGACGATACAGCATCAGTTCTGAAAGCAGCCCTGTTTGGTGTCCCGTTGCCACTCTGTTCTTGCGGTGTTATTCCGGCTGCAATTGAGCTGCGGAAACAGGGAGCCAGTAAGGGTGCAACGTCAGCCTTTCTTGTGTCTGTCCCAGAAACTGGAGTTGATTCGGCGGCCATCACCTGGGCTCTGCTTGATCCTGTGATGACGATTATTCGGCCCTGTACAGCATTTTTCACAGCAATCCTCACCGGGCTATTAATCAATCTCTTGCCGGAGAACTTACAGCAAGATTCAGCCAATGAGACCGAAGGTTCCAGTTGTTGTTGCAAAAGTAAATCGGGTGGTGAGTTAATCTCCCAACCAACTACATCGCATCTCCAGCGTATCCGCTCTGGGTTGGCTTATGCCTTTGGCGACTTACTTGGCGATATTGGCAAGTGGCTGCTGCTCGGAATCGGAGCGGCAGGTCTTATCGCTTATCTGGTTCCCGGCGACTTTTTTATCCGCTACATGAATAATGAATTTTTGTCTCTCTTCATCATGTTGGGCGTGGGAATTCCATTGTATATCTGTGCAAGTGCCTCGACTCCGGTTGCAGCAGCCTTGGTGCTAAAAGGACTTTCTCCTGGAGCTGCACTGGTTTTCCTCCTCGCAGGACCTGCAACCAATGCGGCAACCATCACTGTTATTGCCCGCTATCTTGGCAAGTATGCAACTTTGGTTTACTTGTTCTCAATTGCAATCTGTTCGCTGTTTTTTGGCTGGTTGACAAATCGTATTTATTCTTGGCTTGATCTGGATATTACTGAGTGGGTCAGTGATTATGGGCATGTCACCGATTCAGTTTTTATGCAAGGGCTGGGTGTCGTGTTGTTGCTACTCATTTTAAGGAGTATTTTTTCACGGTAAGTGTTTTTAAGCCCCAAGCCTGTGAGGATTATGGATCTGCTTATTTTGAACGACGATTGGTCAGATATACGCCACTGCTGACGAAGAGAAGACCAAATAGTAATGAAATCGTTAAGGGCTCATTGAGCAGCCAGACAGACAGCAGAACCGCGCTAACCGGAACAAAATTGATGAATTGGCCAGCCCGAGTTGAGCCGATCTTTTGAATACCCTGATAATACCAGACAAATCCGAGAACTGTTCCACAGAATCCAAGATACAACAGGCAGACCCAGGCTGTGGCAGAATAGCTGCTGATATGTTGAAATAGACCTTCAAAACAGGCAGCAGGAAATAATAGAATAGTTCCGATTAAGGCCGAGTAGGTGACGGCAACCAACGGCGTGAATCCCCGCATGGCAGCACGTCCCACCAGGGAGTAGGTTGTCCAACTGGCGACACAGCCAAAAATGAGGAGTTCACCTCTTCCCACCCCGGTAGAGAATATCGTCAGAGGTTGCCCTTTGGTAATGACAATGATCGCGCCGCAGATCGAGAGGATGATCCCTGCAATCTTTGAGAGATTAAGTCTTTCTTTAAACAGCAGCGCCGCAAACAGGCCGATAAAGATCGGATTATTGGCGATAATCACCGCTGCCCGTCCGGCTTCGACCAGTTCCAGCCCCTTGAAGAAGAAAGCGTTATAGACAAAGACGCCACTAAATCCAAGTATTAACAGGGGAATCCATTGATTTCCCTGAACCTTTGGGAGTGTCCCGTAATTGCGTAGGGTGATCAATACTAATACAACTGAGGCAATAGCAAATCGCAGAAATGCCGCGGAAAAAGGTGTAACCTCCCCGACCAGAAGCCGACCGGCAATGAAGGTTCCACCCCAGAACAGAGCCATCAGTAGCAATTTCAAATAGGTTATAAAATTGGTTTGATTAGACATCGGCCAACTTATACCTTATACGGAGGACCGAAGGGGATAAATTTAACTGGTTAATCCAACTGTGGCTCGGGACTGCGTTGTTTGCCCCAGTATTCATGTAACAGCAGCGAGAATAGAAGCACTGCTCCACCGATACTCAGCCGGGTCAAGTTGGCATCACGGTTCCAGATCAGCAGGTTGACAATAAGGCCAGCCGGAACCAAAGCATTGTTCATAATCGCCAGAGTGCCGGCATCCACTTTGGTTGCCCCCTTGTTCCAGAAAAAGTAGCCAAGGCCGGAGGCGATCAGTCCCAGGTACAGGAGGATTTCCCACTGTTGCGAGGTTGTTGGTACCTTGGCTGGGTTGCCGAACAGAAACCAGGTGACGATGGTGACTGCTAGGGCGCCCAAATAGAAATAACCGAAAATGGCACGCTGGGGAAGTTTCAGGTTTTCCCGCTGCAGAAGCACCTTGTACCCAACTTGGCCGATAGCAAAACAGATATTTGCCCCCTGCACCACCAGAAAGCCGATAAATATTTCGCTACCGATTGAACTGTAACGGATAATTGCTGCACCCAGTACGGCAACCAGCGCAGTAATCAGATATCTGAAACTGAAACGACCTTGCATCAGGTCAAAAATCAGGGTGACATAAACTGGAGTCAGAATCGTAAATATCAGCACTTCTGGTACTGTCAACAGGAGAAACGATTGATAATAGAAAACATACATGCAGCCCAGTTGGATGGCTCCCAGTGCCATCAATTTGGCCGCAAGGGGTAGCGGAATCCGGCGTATAAAGGGGAGAAAAACGACCGCTGCCAATGCAACCCGGGTGAGTACAGAGAAATAGGCATCCACTTGTCCGGCCAAGTATACACCGATCAAACTGAAAGAAAATGCCCAGAGGATTGTGACTGCAACGAGATAGATCATGGTTGCTCCAGAATTTATTAGATATACGGTGGGGTGGAATAAAACAGATATCCGCCAACTAGTCAACCGTATAAAATAGTAGGTTTACTAGTTGGCGGATAGGAATTAATTGACTAAAAAAGTTCTATCGTTAATAGAAATCTACGTAAAATCAATAAAATAGACTTCATCGGAGGGGCTCTAGATAAAAATCAAGGCTTGACATAGGGTGATAGTTTGTTGCATTTAATGTAGGAAATAACCTTCTCGATAAACAGCAAAGATATAGTTTTGAAATGAACGCAATCTGGAAACCAACACTCAGCCAACAAAAAAAACAACGCCGTAATCGGTGTTTGCTCTTGTTGGTCGTTATGCTCGTTGTTGCGGGGTTGGTGGGATATTATTATGTTCCCACTTCTCCACCGCCAGAATTGGCTAAAATAGGTGAACAGGTTCAAGACAAACAGACAGATACTAAAAAGCCAACTGAACCTCTTAACCAAGACACCGCTTCAAGTGATAATCTGCAGAATCTAGCTCCTGACCATATTCTTAAGCGCACTATTCGTTCGGGTGATAACCTAAGTGCTATATTTGACAGTGTAAAGATCAGCCAGACGGTGATGCTGCAGATTATTGCCGCAGATGAATCATTGCTGGCGTTGGATATTCTAAGGCCTGGCAATACCCTCACTTTTACACTGGATGAAGAAACCCGCCAGTTGATGAAAATGGAGCTGTTTATTCACCCCGCTCATCAGATTGCCTATCAGAGGGTCAATAAAAACAGTTTTGAATATAAAGAGATTATTCTCCCAGGGACTTGGGAGCCTCAGCTGCTTGATAGTGAAATAGTGGGGAGTTTTTACCAGTCAGCACTTGCCGTTGGTTTAAGTGAACAAGAAACAGGAAATATTACCTACCTGTTCAAGAACAAGCTCAAGTTCAGTCGGGATCTGCGGGCCGGTGATCATTTTCAAGTGGTGCGGAGTTTACAACTATTAGACGGTAAGCTGACCGGACAGAGCCATATCGAAGCAGTGCGGATTTTTGCTCGAAAGCATCATTACAGTGCATTTTTGTTCGAAGATGGAAATTTTTACGATGAAAAGGGTGAGAGCCTAGCCCGGGCTTTTCAGCGCTACCCTTTTAAAGGGCGTCACCGGATCAGTTCCCCCTTCAACCCCGCTCGCCTTCATCCTGTTACTAAGCGTATCGCTCCGCACAAAGGGGTCGATTTTGGCATGCCGGTGGGTACGCCGATCTATTCTACTGGAGACGGTATCGTCACGCGGGTTAAAAATCATCGTTATGCCGGCAAGTATATCGAGATTAAGCATGATGGACGTTATCTGACCCGTTATTTGCACTTGAATCGAATAACGGTCAAACGTGGTCAAAAAATTAAACGTGGTGAGCGGATTGCTTTATCGGGGAACACCGGACGTTCTACCGGGCCGCACCTCCATTATGAAATACATATCAAAGGGCGTGCGGTCAACCCCATCACAGCCAAAATTCCTATGGCAGTATCAATTCCAAAAAGTAAATTCAAGCTATTTAAGCAACGCGTCACAGAGCTTGTTTCTCTGATGGAACAACCTATCTTTGACCTCATCGGTACGTAGCTCTTCACCTCTCATCTATAACAGCCAAGCTTTGATCCTTTTGTCAAAATCACGTCTTTTTATTATCCAAATATCAATTCAATCAAATTATATTAATCTCTTCACACAATAAATGCTTTAATTTCAATAAGTTATGAAATATTAAATCCCTTTGGCACAGTTTTCGCCTATGAATGTCTCCGAGTTCAAATCAAAAACCACCGGAGGCGTGGATGCGACATCCAATTCAGATTGTAAAAATTGTCGGGTTATTGCTGTTCTTGTTGCTCTTTTTTATGAGCGTGACAATGACCGTTCAGGCGGCAGATCCAATCACTTTGCTCACTATGCAGAAGGAGGAAAGTCCGGGTTTTACCCGGGTGACTTTTGAATTCTCCACCCTGCCAAAGTTCATAATGGAAGCTTCCGGACAACGGGTGGATCTGCTGTTAAGCAATGTTCAGCCGTCCCCAAAGTTGCGGACACTTCCAGAAGACGAAAAAATCGTTAAAGTTCTGCTGACAGAAAAGAAGCAGGAATTCATGATGTCAATTTTGCTGCGGCGTCTCCCAAAGCAGGTTGTCACAGAATCAAGGCAAAGCCCACCCCGGGTGGTTGTAGATATTTACTGGGCTGCCGATGAGGCTGCCCGACCAGCGGTGGCTTTCAAGATTTCCGATATGCCACCACGCAAAGCCGGGAGAAGGGCTGCCCGGTTTCAACAGGAATCTCCCTGGAAAGATCATTGGGATAAATTTTTCCGTGATTATCGGACCGATTGGAAATTAGAACTCCCCCTCAACTACACTCTGCCACAACTTCCTCCTCTGATTGTGGATGAAAAGAGCCCTCTATGGCTGTTGCAGCAGCACGCTGATAACAACATGTTTCTCAGCGTGATCCAGACGGCAACAGGGTTGAGTCTCCTAGATCCGCAGCAACTCTACCTGCGAGATCTTTTTGTAGCAGAAGCCCAACTTCGGACTGATGCCACAGAGGCGAGCATTGCTCGACTTGATTTATTACGCAGGAAAGAGGGATCAGAACAGCCGCGTGTCGAATATTTGACAGCCTATGGACAAGCACTTGATGGTCAGCCTCTCGTTGCTCAACTTACTTTACTGGAATTATTACCAAAGATTACCGAGAATTACCCATTGCTGCCGTTCATTCATTTTCTCTATGCGGAAACTGCTTTAGCTTCAGGTCAGGATCGTGTCGCACTTGAGCACTTACAAATTCCGGGGTTGAATTGGCCCGATAGTTTACTGGTGCCGCTTGAGATGCGGATTGCTGATGCCCGTGCTGGTCTTGGTGAATTGGATAAGGCGGTTGTGATCTATCAGAATTTGATTGAAGAGTCCGGCCTATTTGAATATTACCGATTCTCCCTTAATCGGGCTGCTTTCAGCGCATTTAAAAATAAGAATTATAAACTTTCAAGTCGTCTCTATCGTCCATTAGTCGAGCCATTAAAAGAAGAATCAGGAGACGATCTCCTGCTGTTTGCAGCGGGGTCATCAGCCTACGAAGCAGGAGATTTAGGCTGGGGGATGATCGGCCTACAAAGAGCAACCCTGGATCGTCCCGATACCGAAGGGGGGGATAGAGGTGTGCTGCGACTGATTGATCATAAGTTGATCAGCGGTGGAGACCAGAAACTGTTGCAGGTTGCGCATGAATATTTACAACTTGGGCAACGCTCACAGTTTCGCACGGTTCGCGAAGAGAGCCGTTTTAAACATGCTCTGGCACTTTTTCTTGCTGGGGATCACCGAGAAAGTGTCGAAGGGTTGATGGCTTTTCGAAGAGAATTTGGTGGCTCTGAACTTGTTCGAGAAGCTGATTTTCTGATTCTGCAACAGTTGCCAACGGTTGTGCATCAATTACTTGAAGAGAAAAAAGATTTACAGGCCGTTGTTCTGGCTGAGAAGAATCGTAAACTTCTACTGCGGAGTGGATTTCAAAAAGATTTTCTTGGCGATCTGGCAACTTCTTTTGAGCGTCTTGGACTCTATGAACGAGCCAGTCGGGTGCTCCTCTATCTGTTTGATCGTAGCACCGGAAAAGCAGAGCAGAAAGCTATCTACCTGCCACTGGCACAATCATATCTAAAGCGTGAAGAGTACCAAAAAGCCGGTGATTATGCCGGACGCTACTTAGAAAAGTATCCGCAGGGTGAGGACGCAGCAAGCTTGTTTGGAATCCTGCTGGATGCTTTTGAGCGTGAAGGACAGCAGGATGAATTACTGACTTGGTTAAGCCGGAAGAATCGCCCCAGTAGTTCCAAACTGGAAATTAGATCAGCTTATATTTATTGGCAGGTGGGTCAATTGGAATCTGTAGTTCAAAGTTTGGAGCGGGTACGACAAGCTGGGGAATCTTTAAAAGTCAAAGAAATGGCACTTTTGGGGGAAGCTTACTACCAATTAAATAAATATAGTGCCGCTGATAAAATTTATCGGCAGCTGCATAAAGATCCTGATTTTGGAACTCAATCCCGCTACCGGACAGCACAAATCCTACTTCGACAGCAGCAGCGCAAGGGGGCACTTAACCTTCTAAATCAACTGGTCGAAACAGATGGAGGGAGTTCTTGGGGAAAGTTGGCTCAGGACTTGCTCATTCAAGAAAAACGTTGAGGTTTTCAATTTTAGAGTCAGAAATTGGTCAGGAGTAAATCATGGCAGATATCAGAATCACCGATCGAACGATTGCAACATTGCAGAAGAGTCTCGATTTACGTGCGCAGAAGCAGCAGGTGATTGCCGGAAATATTGCAAATGCTGAAACCCCCGGGTATTCAGCACGCAAACTTAACTTTGAAGATAATTTGCGTAAGGCGATCAGTAACCCTGAGATGTCTGGCCGAAAAACCAATGCAAAACATTTCCCCATCGGCTCAAGTGGAATTTCCAGTGTTCAGGGGACTATTACCAAGCAGATCAATTCCAGTCCTCTTGGCGATGGCAACAGTGTTTCAGTTGATGACGAGATGTTCGATCTGGCAGAGAATCAGATCCTTTTTGAAGCAGCCAGCCAGATTATTAAAAAGAAATTTTCGATGCTTAAGTTTGCCGCGGGTAATGGGAGTTAGGAGGTTTAATGGATATTTTCACAACGATGAAGATCAGTGCTTCGGCACTTAAAGCGCAGCGGATTCGGATGAATGCCATCAGTTCTAATCTGGCTAATATCGAAACGACGCGTACCCCAGATGGTGGCCCATACCGGAAGCGGGAAGTGGTTTTCCAAAGTACCCAACAGGGATTTGCCGATACTCTTGATAGCCAAATGCGTGATGCAGCGCAGGGGGTTAAGGTTTCTCAAGTTCAAGCGAGCAGTTTGCCACCCCGGATGGTTTATGACCCGTCTCACCCTGATGCCGATGAGCAAGGTCAAGTTGCAATGCCAAATATCAGTCTGGTGGAAGAAACAGCCGATATGATGTCTGCATCACGAGCCTATGAGGCAAACGTTACAGTCGTTAAATCGGCAAAACGGATGGCATTAAAAGCTCTAGAAATAGGACGGTGAAATAAATGATGAGAAGTGTTGCTGATATTACGATGAATGCCCATCTCAAAGGGCTGTCCCAACCTAAAACGAACCCGGTTCAAAACATGGGGAATAAGTTTGGGGAAATGTTGAAAACATCTATCGCTGAAGTTAATCAGGCGCAGATCAGTGCCGATCGTGCCGCTGAACAGATTGCCGCTGGCGAAACCAAAAATCTGCATGGGGCGATGATCAAGTTGGAAGAGGCAGATATCTCTTTACGGCTGATGGTGCAGGTGCGGAACAAGGCGGTTGAAGCGTATCAGGAAATAATGCGCATGCAAGTCTAAATGGCGTTGCAAAAATTCCGCTCTACGGCGTTGTCCTGTTTTTTCAGGAGCTTGACATCCTGGTGTATGCCTTCGCCCTTGAAAAAATAGGCTGCCTTGTAGAACACAATTTTTGCTTAGCCATCTGGCGCAATTTTAAAGTGAATAAATTGAAGAGTCAAAAATTAACGCAATCGATCCCGGAGGAAAATTTCGATGGCTGAAGAAGAAAAAGAAGTGACTGCTAAGAAGAAGAATATGTTGGATGTGATCATGGAATGGTCGCTGGCGCGCAAGTTGAGTCTGATTGGGGCGACGGTGGTGAGCGTTCTCCTGTTCAGTTTGATTATTATGCAGTCCCAAGTCGCTGACTACAGCCTGTTGTTTGCCAACCTGCCGAGTCGGGATGCGGCATCGGTGATTGAATGGCTGAAAGGGCACAAGGTTCCCTATCGATTGGAAGATGGTGGACGTGACATCATGATTCCGGCAGATAAAGTCTATGAAGCGCGTATTGAACTGGCTGGCTCTGGCTTGTCTGAAGGTGGAGTCGGTTTCGAGATTTTTGACAAACAAAGTTTCGGCATGACCGATTTTGCTCAGAAGGTCAATTATCGACGTGCTCTTCAAGGTGAACTGATGCGTACCATTACATCTCTGGCACCAGTTGAAGCTGCACGTATTCACTTGGCATTACCGGAAAAAAGACTGTTCCGCGAGCAGCAACAACAGGCAACGGCATCAGTTATCATTAAGCTTTCCTCGGGTCGTTCCCTGAAAGAATCGCAACTCCAAGGGATTGTTCATCTGGTTGCTGGCAGTGTTGAAGGGTTGGAGTCGGAAAATGTGACGGTTGTCGATTCGAGCGGTAAAGTTTTATCCAAAAGCAGTTCAGATGAAATGGCCGGGCCGATGACTCCGGGGATGTTGAATTATCAACAGACTATGGAGCGACGGTTAGAAACACGTGCTCAGTCATTGCTGGATCGTGCCCTCGGAGCAGGAAACTCTCTGGTTAAGGTCAATGCTGAGGTTGATTTCGATCAGCGAGAAAAGGTTGAAGAATCTCTCGACCCCAAAGGTGCGGTTATCATCAGTGAGCAGACTAGCACTGAAGAAGGGGGCTCTGAAGCTTCAAGTGGTGTTCCCGGGGTTGTTTCAAACCTACAGGGGGGTGCTGCAACAACAACGGCAGGAACCCCAGCTAGCCGTTCTGACGAAACAGTTAATTATGAGCTGAGCAAGGTGGTGAGTAAGACGGTTCAATCGGTTGGCACATTGAAAGCCCTGTCGGTTTCAGTTCTGGTTGCTGATCGAGTGACTCCTGGTGTTGAAGGTGAAGGCCCAACCAGTACGCCGCGTAGCGTTGAAGAGGTCACGGAAATCGAACAGATGGTCCGTTCTGCACTCGGTATCAATGATACCCGTGGTGATTTGATTTCAGTGGTTTCCATGCCGTTTGAAAGTGGTTTCAGCGATGAACCGTTGCCACAACCATCACTGATCGACAAGGTTTACCCTTTTATGCCGATCATCAAATACAGTTTATTGGCGATTGCCTCATTATTCGCTTATCTGTTGTTCCTCAAACCTTTGATGCGAACCTTGCGTGGGGCATCTGAACAGACCCAACCGATGAAAACAGTCGAAGAGCTAGAAGCTGAGATGCGTGGGGATAACTCAACACCATTGCTGGGCGGTCCAAGTGATCCGTTAGCTCAAATCCGCCAGGAAGTATTGGGCGGTGACATGATGCCGGTGCAGGTGGTGAAAAATTGGTTACGCGAAGAACCAGTTGAATCTTAAAAGCAGCAAGACAAGGTTGAAGGGATTTAGGCTGAAGGGTTAATAACCAAATAATCCCAACTCTAAACTCCTTCAGCCTAAAAAACTTCAGTCTAAACAGCTTTAAATTTGGAGCCATTTGTGAAAAAAGCAAAACATCTGTCAGGAGCAAAAAAAGCGGCCTTATTACTGCTCTGCCTCGGTGAAGAGGCAACCGCAAAGGTATTTGAGACTCTGGATGATTCTGAAGTCCGTGAAATTAGTCGCTGCATGATGGATATCGATCATGTCGATCCTTCTCTTGCCCGGGAAATTCTGGAAGAGTTTAAAGAGGCTCGCACCGGTGATGTCGGCGTCTACATCCGCGGTGACGAATTTGCCAAGCATGCCATTCTTGGGGGTGGCGATAACCAGCGGGCGCAGTATCTTCTTGACCAGGTTTCAGCAGGGATTGAAGGACGGCCGCTGGAAACCATCTCCAAAATGCATCCGCGCATGGTTGCAGGTTTGCTGGAAAATGAACATCCACAGACTGTTGCATTGATTCTGTCGACCCAGAAAGAAGATCATACCAGCCGTATCTTGGCAGAACTGCCGGATGATATGCGTGGCGATATCATGTATCGCATCGCCAAAATCGATAATGTCTCTCCCGATGTCATCAACCAGATTGAAGAAGCTTTGCAACGTGAAGTCGGTGTCGTGGTTGGGAAGGATCGCAAACAAGTTGGTGGAATCGAGAAGGTGGTTGAGATTCTCGGCAAAATGGACAAAGGGGCCGATCAGGTGATTCTGACCAGTATCGAGGCAACGGATCCCGATCTGGCAGAGGAAATTCGTCGACGAATGTTCACCTTTGAAGATCTGGCTGCGATTGATGGCCGTGGCATGCAGGCGATTCTGCGCGAAGTCAGTACCGATATGTTGACTCTGGCATTGAAAACAGCAAGCGATCCGATCAAGGAAAAAATCTTTGGTAATATCTCCCAACGTGCTGCCGATATGATTGCAGAAGATCTTGAAGCGATGGGCCCACGCAAGCTCTCTGAAGTAGAAGCAATGCAAATGGAAGTGGTTAAGGTTGCCCTGAAACTTGAAGAAGAGGGGAGTGTTGTCATTCCAGGAAGGGGCGGCGGTGGCGATGAACTTGTCTAAAATTTATCGAGGTGCCGAAACCAATGGTCTTAAAGAGTTTCAGTTCAGATCATTCGGTGAGACGGAACCAAGTTCTCCCTTAGAGGCTGATGGATTCACCAAGAGCTCAGTAGTTACGGCACCTACAGCGGCGACATCCACTGGACATTCATCTAAAGATGTCGAGGATGCTTACGCTCGCGGGCGACGGGAAGGTTTGGATAGTGCAGATGAAAATCTGGAGACCGCGGCACAAGCGTTAGCTGTTGCAGCAGAAGAGATCAGTCGCTTGCGGGAATCTCTGGCTAAAAATAGCAGTCAGGATATGTTGCGACTGGTGATGGCTATCTCTGAGCAGATTATCCGCCGAGAGGTCGCAGCTGATCCTAAGGTTATTCTGACTATTATTGAAACAGCCTTGCAATCTTCGGTGCGTACCGATCAATACCGCATTCAAATTAATCCTGTCGATCTTGAAAGTGTCACCCAGCAGAAACCACTTTTCCTTGCCAGTATCAGTGGCTTGAAAAATCTAAGTATTGAGACTGATGCAGCAATTTCCCCCGGCGGTTGTCGGATCGATTCTGATCTTGGCGATGTTGATGCCACTATTGAAACTCAGCTTGAGGCGATTCAGCAGGCTTTAGGTGAAGCGATCACGGATGTTGGATGATAGACCTTATCGAACGTGTTAAGGCAGTTAACCCGCTCAAAGTGAGTGGCAAAGTGATCCAGATTGTCGGTCTGGTTGTCGAAGGGTATTGTCCGGCGGCAACGGTCGGCACTCTGTGTCAGCTGATCCCACTGGGAGGTGGGGATCCGGTTCCGGCAGAAGTGGTTGGTTTTCGTGATTCTCGCGCATTGCTAATGCCATTGGGTGAACTACGTGGACTCGGTCCCGGCAGTTTGATTCAGGTCGTACGCGACAGTGCTTCTATCCCGGTTGGCGATCATCTTCTTGGTCGCGTTCTCGATGCTCTGGGACAGCCTCTTGATGACCTTCCCCTGGAAGTTTGTGAACATGAGTGTCCACTCTATGCATTACCGGCCAGTCCGATGGCGCGAAAGCCGATTGTTCAGCCTCTTGATCTTGGTGTGCGGGCTATCAATGGTCTGTTGACCTGTGGTTCAGGGCAGCGGATGGGAATTATGTCTGGCTCAGGAGTGGGGAAGAGTGTCTTGCTCGGAATGATGGCTAAGCATACCCAAGCCGATGTCAACGTTATTGCCCTGATTGGTGAGCGGGGGCGGGAAGTCCGTGAATTTATCGAACGTGATCTTGGTCCTGAAGGGTTAGCCCGTTCGGTGGTGATCACTGCAACCTCGGATCAATCTCCATTATTACGGATGCGCGGTGCTTTTGTTGCCACAACTATCGCTGAATATTTTTGTGCCCAAGGGAAGAATGTTTTGCTCTTGATGGATTCGGTCACCCGTTTTGCTATGGCGATGCGCGAGGTTGGTTTGGCAATTGGTGAGCCGCCAACAACCAAAGGTTATACTCCGTCGGTCTTCGCCACACTGCCGAAATTGTTGGAGCGAGCCGGTAGTTTTAAGGGGAAGGGGAGCATCACTGGTCTCTATACCGTACTGGTTGAAGGTGATGATATGAACGAGCCAGTTGCCGATTCGGTCAGGTCAATTCTTGATGGGCATATTGTCCTGTCACGTGATCTGGCGGCGCGCAACCATTATCCTTCCATTGATATTCTCAACTCTGCCAGTCGGGTTATGCGGGATATCGTCAGCCCTGAACATCTGCAGTTAAATGGTCGGGTCCGAGAAATTATGGCGACCTATAAAGAGGCGGAAGACCTGATCAATATTGGTGCCTATGTTGAGGGGAGTAACGGTAAAATTGATTATGCTATCTCGCAGATAGAAGAAATTACCGAGTTTCTCCGGCAGGGGATGAATGATGCGGTTGATCTGGATGCAACGATAGAACAATTGACGACCTTGCTACAGGATCGCCGTCAAGGGGCGAGAGCTTAAATGACTGGAAAGTTTAAACTTCAATCGGTGCTCAATTATCGACAGTCACTAGAAGACCAGGCACAGCAGGTTTTGACTGCCAGCCTGCAGAAACAGAACGATCTTGAAGCTAAGTTACAACAGCAACGGCAGAATCTGCAACAGCATGACAGTGAGCTAAAGGAACGTCAGAAAGAAGGATTGACGGTTGCAGAAATTGATCTGTACGAATCGCAGATTCAACATTGCCGCCGCTTGATTGAAAATCTCCAGGGACATTTGCAGCAGCTTGAGCAGCAGATTATTTCTGAGCGTAAGGAACTGCTTCATGCCGCCAGGGAACGCCAGGTTATGGAAAAATTAAAGGATAAACAGGAGATGGAATATCGGCAGGAACTGTCCCGTAAAGAGCGGGTGATGCTGGATGAAATCAGTCTTCGCAACAAAGGAAATAACTCATGATCCTGAGAATGAT
>JASJGT010000027.1:0-4661 GCA_033791405.1 Desulfuromusa sp. | reverse complement strand
TCAACGTTTTCTGGTTGTTGCTCATGAAAACCCTGACGGTGATGCTATCGGTTCAACTCTTGGCTTAGCGTTGGCTTTACGTGACATGGGCAAAGATGTTGTTGCCTATAATGTTGATGGCGTACCTGAAGTTATGCGGTTTCTTCCGCAATCTGATTTTCTCTGCGATGTTTTGCCCGATGACAAGAAATTTGATGTGGCTTTTGTTCTTGATGCTGGTGATGTAGGCAGAACAGCATTGCCGGTAAAAGATCTCTGTCAAACGATGATTAATATTGATCATCATCCCTATTCAAACTTTGGGGATATTTGTTATCTGGATACCTCGGCCTGTGCTACAGCAATTTTGATCTATCGCATTCTGCAGGCTTGCCAATATCAGACCAGTTTAGCAGTTGCTAAGGCACTTTATCTTGGAATCCTGTCCGATACCGGTTCGTTCCGTTATTCCAGTGCAAATAAGGAATCGTTTGCAGTTGCTGCAGAATTGGTCGGATTAGGGATTGATCCCTGGGAAATTTCCAGCAATCTTTACGAAAGTCTCGCTCCTGAAAGGCTTCGTTTACTCGGTTTGGTTCTGCCGACCCTGGAAATTTCTTCATGTGGCCAGTATGCTTCCATTTCTATGAATTTAGATACTGTGCTGCAGGCTGGAGCCTCTGAGGAACACTCTGATGGTTTTGTTAATTATCCTCGAGCTATTCGTGGTGTAGAAGTTGCTTTCTTTATTCATCAGGTCGCTGCCGACGTTTATAAAATAAGTTTTCGTTCACGAGGAACCATTGATGTCGGAGCTCTGTCCCGGAAACTTGGCGGCGGCGGTCATCATAATGCTGCCGGCGCAAAAGTCAGCGGGACGCTGGATGAAGTAAGAGCCACTGTCTTCCATTTACTTGACCAACTCCTTAGCTGATTTCTATGCACGGACTTCTCCTGATTGATAAACCTGCCGGCATGACATCTCATGACGTTGTTCGCCAGGTAAAGCGGATCTGTAACACCCGCAAGGTTGGCCATGCTGGAACTCTTGATCCCCTTGCGACAGGGGTACTGCCTGTTGCTGTTGGGGACGGAACAAAAATTCTCCAATTTTTATTGGTCGAAGATAAATCCTACCGGGCAACATTCAAACTCGGAATAACCACGGATACTCTTGATGCTGAAGGGGAGGTCCTGCAGGAACGTCCAGTTCCTGACTTCACTCCCGCTGATCTGGAAAATATCTGCGCAAAATTCCGTGGTGATATTGAACAACTACCACCGATGTTTTCTGCACTGAAAAAGGATGGTGTTCCCCTTTACAAGTTAGCGCGACAAGGAAAAACGGTCGAACGTGAGTTACGCAAGGTAACGATCAGTCGTTTAGAATTGATTTGTAGTGATTCGCAAACGGTGACAATAGAGGTTGATTGTTCTAAGGGAACTTATATTCGTACTCTCGTCAGTGATATTGGTGAGCAGCTGGGTTGTGGGGCCCATCTGACAACCCTGCGGCGTCTACGCAGTGGCGATTTCACTATTGATGAATGTCGGGTGCTTGAAGAATTGCAACAGTTGGAAGAACCTTCTTCTGTTCTCCTTTCTTTGGATGAGACTTTGAAAAAACATCCAGCGGCGCAATTAAATGAATCTGCAGCTGATGCGTTGACGTATGGAATCCCTCCGGAGTTGAATCAAGTCAATACCGAGGTGGTGCTGACTAGCAATAATCTAGTTCGTCTGCAGATTGACCATGAATTAGCGGCTGTCGCACGCTATATGCCATTACGCAGTAAAGAAAAGCGTGGCGATTTCGAATTAATACGGGTTTTTGTCAGCCATTGAATCCGGAAAATATGGGACAAGATGTTCAGCAGGTTTTAACCCTATTTCTTTCGATCCAAACTGCTAAAAAGCTTTCTTATGTTTAATCTTTACAGGTGAACTTGAACTGTGGTAGAAATCGCAGCCTGTAGATAATGCTTAAAACAGCCACGCCACTGGCTTTATTGAACTTAAAAAGGAGACTATCTTGCTCGGCACAGAACGCAAACAGGAAATCATTAATGAGTATAAGCGTCATGAAGGTGACACCGGATCTCCGGAAGTGCAGATTGCGCTTCTGACGGAACGGATCACTTACCTGACAGGACATTTCAAAATCCACAAAAAGGATCATCACTCGCGTCGAGGCCTACTGCAAATGGTTGGCCAGCGACGTCGATTGCTTGATTATTTAATCAAGCAGGACGTTGGGCGCTACCAGACAATAATTAAAGCTCTCAGTCTACGTCGTTAAAAAGAGCAGCATGTCCTAACGGGCATGCTGCTTTTGTGTTTTTATCATCTGGCTGTGGAGGCTGTCCGGAGAGAATTTCTGAAAAAATTCAGAGTTTGTCTCAGGCCAACCTCCTATAGCTGTTTATCAAGCGGAGGTTCCATATGGATGGAACCAGTCTTACAAAAGGAGTACTAAAATATGGCCTTTCAAAAGGTTGAAATTGATTTCAATGGTCAGCCCTTGACGATTGAAACTGGTAAAGTTGCCCGTCAGGCTGACGGTGCTGTTATTCTTACATATGGTGAAACTAAAGTGCTTTGCACCGTGGTTTCAGCTAGAAAAATGCGTGCGGGCCAGGACTTTTTCCCCCTGACCGTCAACTACGCAGAAAAGTTTTACTCAGCAGGTAAAATTCCCGGTTCTTTTTTCCGCAGGGAGCGTGGCTCAACAGAGCGTGAAACCTTGATCTGCCGCCTTATTGATCGCCCTATGCGGCCACTTTTCCCGAAAGGTTACATGTTCGAAACTCAGATCATGCCGTCGGTGATTTCTGCTGATATGATTAACGATCCTGATACTTTGGCAATGGTTGCTGCCTCTGCTTCAGTTGCGATTTCTGACATTCCATTCGAAGGACCGATTGCTGCTGTCCGTGTTGGTCGTGTTGAAGGTCAGTTTGTAGCTAATCCGACCAGAGAGCAGATGGAACTGAGCGATGTTGATATCGTTGTTTCCGGATCAAAAACGGCGGTTATGATGGTTGAAGGAGAGTCAAATTTCCTTTCAGAAACAGAAATTCTTGACTCAATCTTCTTCGGCCATAATGCACTGCAGCCGCTGATTGCCATTCAAGAAGAACTGGCTAAACTGGTGGGCAATGAGAAACGCGCGTTTGAAGTCGCACAAGTCGATGACGCACTGGTTGCAAAGGTTGTTGAACTGGTTGAGTCAAAGGTTGTTGAGGCGGTCAAAATTCAGAGCAAGCAGGATCGTTATGCCGCACTGGGTGATATCCGCACGGCAGCCAAAGAGCAACTGGCTGAAGAATTTGAAGGTCGTGAAGAAGAAATCTCAGCCGCCCTTGGTTCTGTAGAAAAAAGAATTATTCGAAGCATGGTGACCAAGGACCGGATTCGCATCGACGGTCGCGACATGACGACTATCCGACCAATCAGCTGTGAAGTAGGCGTGCTGCCACGCTCTCACGGTAGTGCACTATTTACTCGCGGTGAAACCCAGGCTTTGGTTGCCGTAACACTGGGAACAAGGACTGATGAGCAGCGGATGGACAATATCCAGGGAATGGATTTTAAAAAATTCATGTTGCACTATAACTTTCCCCCGTTTTGTGTCGGTGAAACCAGCATGCGTCTCTTTCCAGGACGTCGTGAAATTGGTCACGGTATGCTTGCTGAGCGCAGTGCCGCACAAATTTTGCCAAGCCATGAAGACTTCCCATACACGATTCGGGTTGTCTCCGATGTGTTGGAATCAAATGGGTCTTCGTCAATGGCTTCGGTCTGTGGCGCCTCCCTGTCGCTGATGGATGCTGGTGTTCCAGTTTCTGAACCGATAGCTGGAATTGCTATGGGATTGATTAAAGAAGGCGATGATGTTGCGGTTCTTTCTGATATCCTCGGTGATGAAGATCATCTTGGCGACATGGACTTCAAGGTCACAGGTTCTGCCAAGGGTATCACTGCTTTGCAGATGGATATCAAGATCACCGGTGTGACGAAGGAAATCATGCAACAAGCGCTGGAGCAGGCTCGTGAAGGTCGTATTCACATTCTTGCTGAGATGGCTAAAGCGATCGCTACTCCACGTGCCGAACTCTCTGAACATGCACCGCAAATTACCAGCATTAAGGTGAAGCAGGATCAGGTTCGTACTGTTATTGGCTCTGGTGGTAAAAATATTCGCGGAATCATTGAAGCGACCGGTTGTGCCATAGATATTGAAGATGACGGTACCATCAAGATTGCATCTACGGACGGTGCTGCCGCTAAGGCTGCCATCAAGATGATCCGTGATCTGTGCCAGGAAGCTGAAGTTGGCAAGCTGTATGCGGGTAAGGTTAAGAAGATCATGGAATTTGGTGCTTTTGTGGAAATCTTCCCTGGTACCGACGGACTGGTTCACGTTTCCGAGTTGGATAAGGAACGCGTACGAAATGTTACCGATGTTCTGAACGAAGGGGATGAGGTGCTGGTCAAGTGTATCGGCGTTGATCGTCAGGGCAAGATCAAGCTGTCCCGTAAAGAAGCTCTTGGCATGACATTGCCTGAAGAGGGTTAATCTTCAGTTTCATGATTTATAAGTAAGACATTAATGGCTGGTGAAGAATTTAAACTCTTCACCAGCCCTTTTTTCAGGAACTCAGACATGCAAAAACCACAAG
>JASJGT010000026.1:0-3617 GCA_033791405.1 Desulfuromusa sp. | reverse complement strand
GGTTATTCGTCTCTTTATCGTTTCATTTACTATGAATTCTACACTATCGGTAAGTTGAGAAAATAAAACGAACGCTCCCCTCCACCAATCTCCCCTCTGTGCCAATATAAGTGAGACACCTACCCCTTGAAAAATTAATGTAGGGCGGGTAGGAGAATTACATATGAAACCGATATCCATAAATCAATCCAATACAGCCGATAGAGCCGGCGCAGACATGGGTTCAACGGAAGAAGCCCTTAGGGCGACTGGAGTTGAACCCATGTCTGGCGACCGGAAAACATTGCATCGCGTACAACCGGATCCAGAAGTTCCTGAAAAGAAGCGACGTCGCAAGTTTACCGCAAAATACAAATTGAGCATCCTTTCCGAAGCTGATTTGTGCGTTGAGCCTGGACAGCTCGGAGCCCTGCTTCGCCGGGAAGGCCTCTATTCATCGCACTTAACCACATGGCGTCGTCAAAGACAAGAAGGCCTTCTGGATGCATTGTCACCGAAAAAGCGTGGGCGCAAGAAAAAACCTAAAAATCCGTTGGTCGAAAAGGTTGCCCGACTTGAAAGAGACAACCGACGATTGCAACAAAAACTGAAGCAGACTGAACTGATCATTGAGGCTCAAAAAAAAATGTCGGAGATCCTGGGGATCTCTCAGAATCTGGAAAAGAGCGACGAGAACAAATGATTATCGCGGCTGAACATTTGAGTTGCCATGTTAGCAAGAAGGCTGCCTGTGAAGCGTTCTCGGTTCCAAGGGCCACCTTTTACCGACATCAACGCCGAAAAATCACCTCTGTTGATGCGGTTAAAAAAGAGCGTCCAACACCTCCTCTCGCGCTTGAGCCGGATGAAAGACAGCGGGTAATCGACATACTTCATTGCGACCGGTTTTTGGATGACACGCCCTACGAGATATATGCCACGCTGCTAGATGAAGGCAATTACCACTGCTCGATTCGCACCATGTATAGACTCCTTACATCCGAGCATGGGTGTGTCAAAGAACGCCGAAGGCAAGTGCAACGGCCCAACTATGTCAAGCCTGAGCTGTTGGCAACAGAACCGAACCAGGTTTGGTCCTGGGATATAACCAAGCTCAAAGGGCCGGTCAAGTGGACCTACTTTTATCTTTATGTGATCATGGACATCTTCAGTCGTTATGTTGTCGGCTGGATGATCGCCCAGCGTGAACTTGCTGCTTTGGCAAAACGGCTGATTGAGGACACTTGCGAAAAGCAACACATCGAGTCCGATCAATTGATTATTCATTCAGATCGTGGTCCAAGCATGAAATCCAAGCCCGTAGCCCTTTTGCTGTCTGACCTTGGGGTGACCAAATCCCACAGTCGTCCGCATGTGAGCAATGATAATCCGTATTCGGAAGCTCAATTCAAAACGCTCAAGTACTGCCCACAGTTTCCGGGAAGGTTCGGCTCCATTCAGGATGCCCGATCCTTTTGCCAACAGTTCATTAGCTGGTATAACAAAGAGCATCGTCATTCAGGCATCGGCCTGATGACACCTGAGCAGGTCCATTACGGCCAGGCTCAAAAAGTATATGAAGATCGTTGCCAGGTTCTTCTCGACGCCTATGAAAAATCTCCTCAACGATTTAAAGGCAAAGTTCCAAAACCCCATGCGCTGCCCAAGGCCGCGTGGATCAATAAACCCAAGACCGAAGAGCTAGAGTCTAATTTATTAACTGAGGTGTCTCATTTTCATTGACACGCTCCGCTCCCTTGTTAATATTTCGGACTATTCCCATTCCTAACCTAGTAATCTATCAATCAAAAAAGGGGCACATTGTGTGCCCCTTCGGTTCCTACTGCTTGTGGCTCCTTTTACTTGGAGACTTCAAGCGATTTGATGACACCGTTGCTATCGCTCTCCACGCTGACCGGATCCCCTTCTTTCAGCATCTTTAGGTCAACATCTGCCTTTGGGTCTGCCATAAGCGATTTCATCTCACCGGCGTCGTCCTTTACGATCATCTCGCCGGTCTCGACATTGATAGACATCACTGTTCCTTTAATTTTTTGAGTCTCGTCCGCGGATACTGCTGCTACCGAGATTAAAGACAAAACAAAAATAGCCATTAGCATTATCGATACAGATTTTTTTAACATTTTTACCTCCTTGAGTTTTTTTTGATTCTCCTTTTTTGATTTACTTATCTACGACCGTACACAATTAATGTTTAGTTTCATTCCTTTCCGATGCATCACCCCCTTTTTTATGAACCGAATACCCGGGCATTAAACATTTCTCCCTTTCCCGTATATTGGTTCTCGATTCATTGCATTTCTGCAGACATTTATGCAAACTGCATACCAGATCGATTGATTCTTTTAACACTCTGATTTATAATGATTTATTTATTACCAAGCAGAATTAGGCATCGCCCGGTGTGTATGAGATAGCCTACAGTAGGAGATATGAAATAAATGGATTAGAAGCGTAAGTAGCTGGGGATTCTATGCTTATTAACATATAGGGATTTTCCTGCACCTTGATTATAGGACCTTACTCGCTCAAGCGCAGGAGAGGATATTATAAAGGTTCATTCATTCTGCTTACTTTCTGCGACCTTTCAGCGCGATGAGGCCAATCAGACCTACCAAAATCAACACGGCAGCTACCGGCATTGGCTCGTCGGACGCCTTTAAGCGTGCTATACTTAGATCTAATAAGCGCAACAGGTTGAGATCCGATTCACCCCCCGCTAGCCCGAGAACCTTGGCGCTAAAAGTACCCGGGTCGGCTTGAAATATGGACATTCCGGCGCCTAAAAGGGGATCTACGATTATCTCCTTGCCTTTCAAAATGGCCGTGGTCAAGGCGCCAAACGGTGCCGGAAATTTGAAGTCCGTTAGCGTCACCTTGAAATGCCCACCTTCTATAATTTCAAAAGGGAACATTCGCGTTTCCGTGCCGCGCATAAAACCGGTCTCACCAAAAACCACTGTTGCTGCCTGCGCACCTGATGCAAGCATTAGAATCAGCAGCACCCCTGCTGTTGTTCTAAGCTTTCGCTTTAATTTCATTCCCCCCCCATTTTTATGAATCGAATACCTGGGTTTCAAACACTTCCCCTTATCCCACATGTTGCTCTCGATTCATTGCCGTCCTGCCGACACAAATGCAAACGCTATACCAAACCCGTTGGATATGATATCTATCTAATTTATATTGGTTTTTAATTTTGGAACAGAGATGGGCATTGCCCTGTGTGTATGAAATAGTCTACAGTAGGAGAGACGAAAAAGTCGATCTATTCAGTTTGGTTTGTTTGCCAACAAATAGGTAATTGTGGTCTCCATCATCTCTTTCCAGACGGATTTACCGGTGGAATATTCATCAATAATATGATGGTGGAAGGTATCTTGACTGGCCGTTGCTTCTTTTTCTACGATGTAAAGCTTCCATTGATCCAATTTCTTTGCTTCTTTCAATTTCTTAAAGGCCCGCACCGGTATAAACTCATCCTCCTCATCAATGAATATCAGCGTGGGTACGTTTATTCGCCGGTTGACATGTTTTTCAAATTTCTTAAGACCTTCAAAGAGGGCGTTGTAAGCCGCCATGGGAGTTCCTTTTTTATTGGAGAGATAGGAATCGGG
>JASJGT010000025.1:0-4311 GCA_033791405.1 Desulfuromusa sp. | reverse complement strand
ACCAGCAGCTGATTGACGCCAAGAGAGAAGTCTGGTTACGGGAATGGACCGAAAGAATGCTGCAGTGATAAAGAAACGAAATCTTCACCCCTATGCCTTGGCCGGATTGATTCCGGCCATTTTCTTTCTCCTTTTTTACTTTTATCCCCTCAGTGGTATTTTGGTGAAAAGTTTTTCTCTGGAAGGGGGCAGGGATCTCTCTTTTCTGGATCAGGTCTTCGGCTCCCCCCGGATGATGAAGGTGATCTGGTTCACCTTCTGGCAGGCCGGGGTTTCAACCCTGTTAACGCTTGTTTGCGCGTTCCCTTGCGCTTTTGTCCTCTCCCGTTACAAATTTAGAGGGAAGCGCACCATCAGAATCCTGGCCTCTATCCCCTTTGTTCTTCCTGCCGTGGTTGTCGCTGCTGCATTCCAGGCCTGTTTCGGGGATAAACCATTTTTTTTCGGGATTACAATAGATAATCCTCTGGTACTCATCCTTCTGGCTCACGTTTTTTATAATTTTTCAGTCATGTTGCGAATCTTAACTGGATTCTGGTCTTCTCTGCAGGGACGGATCAGCGAGGCAGCCATGATTTTGGGTGCTTCCCCGACAAAGGTGTTTTTAACCGTGACCCTGCCATTGCTGAAACCGGCAATATTTGCTGCGTCTGCCCTGGTGTTTGTTTTCTGTTTTTCCAGTTTCGGGATTATCCTCATCCTTGGAGGCCCTTCGTATTCAACTATTGAAGCGGAGATCTATCGACAGGCGGCACATCTCTTCAATCTGCCGCTGGCTTCGTTCCTGTCGTTGATCCAGATCACCTTCACCTTTCTGTTGATGTGGGGCTATACATCGTTTACCAAGAGAGCCGCCCGGTTTTCGCCTGATACTGAACATATCCACCTCAAACTGCCAATCCTTCTGTGGGAAAAAATAATGATTGCCGGGGTTGTCCTCTTTATCCTCTGCCTGTGCGTTGTCCCTCTGGTAGCTCTTGTCGCAACATCGCTGACTCATGCCGGTAAATTGACCCTGGTTTTTTACCAAGCTCTGTTTGTCAATACAACTGACTCTATTTTTTATATTCCCCCGTTTCATGCCATCAAATACTCTCTCCTGTTTGCCGTCATCTCACTATTGATTGCCCTGGTTACCGGGATCTGTGCGGCATTATTTATCCGTTTTTGTGATCGGACATTCAGCAACAGATGGACCTCTTTTTTCGACCCTATTTTCATGTTGCCCCTCTCGACTTCCGCAGTGACCCTTGGGTTCGGGATTATCATCACTCTGGATAAACCACCTCTTAACTTAAGAACGTCGATCTTTCTGATTCCCATTGCTCATGCTCTGGTTGGTTTTCCTTTTGTGGTCAGGGCAATTCTGCCAGCCTTGCGGGCGATTCCCGAGCAATTCTCCGAGG
Source organism: Desulfuromusa sp. (assembly GCA_033791405.1). Lineage (GTDB taxonomy): Bacteria > Desulfobacterota > Desulfuromonadia > Desulfuromonadales > Geopsychrobacteraceae > Desulfuromusa. Next base: position 2,905 of record JASJGT010000025.1, on the reverse strand, counting down.
CCGCTTCGATGCTCGGGGCATCCCCACTAGCTGTATTCAAAGCGATTGATCTGCCGTTGATGTCAAAAGCGCTTGTCGCCGGTGCGATCTTTGCCTTCACGATCAGTCTGGGTGAGTTCGGGGCGACAATTTTCACCTCAAGACCAGAAACACCGACGATTCCGGTTGCCATTTATCGATTTTTAGGCCAACCGGGGGCAATGAATTATGGCCAGGCCATGGCAATCTCCACTATTTTGATGGTGGTCACAGCCGTTGGTTTTGTCGCCATTGAACATTTCAGAAAAGAGAGTACGGAAGGATTTTGATGGAAAGCGAACTGGTTCTTGAACATATTCATAAAACCTTTGATGACGGTAGTCTGGTACTCAATGACATAAACCTTGAGTTACCCAAAGGGACAAAACTTTCAGTTCTCGGCCCTTCAGGGAGTGGCAAAACCACACTACTCCGTCTTATTGCCGGGTTGGCCACGCCAGATTCGGGGACTTTTTCTTTTGCCGGGGAAATAATGAACGACGTTCCTCCCTATAAAAGGAACTTTGGCATGATGTTCCAGGACTTTGCTCTGTTTCCCCACTTGAATGTGGAGGACAATATTGCCTTTGGTTTGAAGATGAAGGGGATGGACAAAACCAGGGGTAAAGTAAGAGTAGAAGAAATGTTGGCGATGATGGGTCTCGCAGGGTTTGGAAAGCGCCATACCGACGAGCTTTCGGGAGGGGAGCGCCAACGGGTTGCCCTGGCAAGGACATTGGCGCCTCAGCCTCGTTTGCTGATGCTGGATGAGCCTTTGAGTGCTCTGGATCGGAGCCTGAGAAAACACCTCTTAGTCGAGTTGACACAGATTATTTCACATCTCAATATCACCACGATATTTGTCACTCATGATCACGAAGAGGCCTTCGCCGCTGGTGACCTGGTGCTCATCATGAATCAGGGACAGATCGAGCAAAAAGGGACTCCTGAGGAACTGATCAGCTTCCCTAAAAATGACTGGGTCAGGGAATTTTTGAAATGACCAGTGCTGAGTGGTTTATAACGTGATTTTTACCCAGGCGATTGTCCGTAGCCCCGGACAAAGTATCATTTCAGGGCTGTCAGAATCGGGGCGCGATGTGCCCAATTATCAGACCGCGCGTGAACAACACAGGTGTTATGTTCAGGCCCTTGAAGCCTGCGGATTATCTGTCCATACCCTCACCGCTGAAGAGAACTGGCCCGATTCAACCTTTGTCGAAGATGTCGCCGTGCTGACACCCCACTGCACAATCATCACCGCGCCGGGAGCGGAATCGCGGCAGCGGGAAGTCGACGCGATCACGCCGGTACTGGACAGTTATTACTCAGATATCTATCGCATCAGCACTCCGGGAACATTAGAAGGGGGGGACGTTATGCGGATAGGCAGCCATTATTATATCGGCTTGTCAAACCGCACCAACGAAGCGGGGGCAAAGCAGCTTATCGCTATTCTGGAAAAATATGGGATGAGTGGCTCCATCGTCGCAGTACCGAATCTTCTCCATCTGAAAACGGGGATCACCCAAGTTGCAGAGAATACCTTGATCGCCGTGGCTGAATTTGCCACTCTGCAGGCGTTTCGCGATTTCAATATCCTGACTGTTGAGCCCGAAGAGCAGGGCGCTGCGAACTGTATTGCGATCAACGGCAAGATCCTCATGTCTGCTGGTTTTCCACGAGCAAGAAAGCTACTGGAAACGGTTAGTTCTGAAGTGATCGAGGTCGATATCTCCGAATTTTCCAAAATTGATGGCGGGTTGACCTGTTTATCTTTAAGAAGGTAACGGCAGGAACGGGTCTGAATATTTTCGAGTTTTTATTCGAAAATTATTCTGTCCCCGACATTCAAAAAGCATTGCTTGCTTCAACTCTCTCATCTCATATACGATCTTGTCGCTATCAATTCACCCGAAAGGCCAAACCATGACAGAACTCGATGAAGCCATCAAACTTGGCTTTGAAGACCCGAAAAAACAACATCTTTTCTACGATCTGTTTCTTAACTCAATTTTCTATATTCCGGTCATTGAGGAGGAGGAAGAAGCACAAAATGAAGAAGGGGCGCTGCCGCTGCTGGTCGAAGCGAACGATAAAACCTATCTGATGTTGTTTGATACCATCAAGAAATTGACCGATTGGGCCGATGGAGAAGCCAAATACCTTCCGGTACAGGGTCATGCGATAACAGAACTATCTTCGTCGAATATCTATTGGGCGCTGAATTACGGAACTGAATTGCAAAAGTTTTTTGATCCCGAAGAAATCGTATGGCTCAAGGATATCGTTCTACAAACCAAAGAGAAAAATGAAAAGTGATTTAGAAGGGTGTTAAAAAACGTTTTCGAGGCCGCGAGTGCAAGGCGAAAATTGTCGAAAAAGCGCAGTTTATATCTTGTAAATGAGCATTTGGAGGCAATTTACAACACAGCAATCGCAACGCAGATAGTTTTTCAACTGCCCGTTAGGAGCTCTTATGAAAAAAATATACCTGGCTGGTCCTGACGTTTTTGAACCTAATGCGGTTGAAATGGGCGATAAATTGAAGCAACTAGCCGAGGAATATGGCTTTATCGGTCTGTTTCCACTCGACAACGCTATTCCTGTCAAGAGAACACCCCATGAGACTGCCCGAGCAATCCGGGATGCTAATATCAAACTGATAGAATCAGCAGATATCGTCATGGCAAATCTAAACCCTTTTCGCGGCGTAGAACCAGATTCAGGAACTGTTTTTGAGGTTGGTTATGCTGCTGCACTCAAAAAGGATATCTACTGCTATGCCGCTGATTGTCGTGAGATGATTGAAAGAGTTCGAGACAAACAGCAGTTGTCTGCCGATGCGACATTATGTCAGGAGGGCAAAACAATAGAAGACTTCAAT
>JASJGT010000024.1:0-4752 GCA_033791405.1 Desulfuromusa sp. | reverse complement strand
CCGGTGAAAATCGCTCGAACTAGCAGATAGTGAATTTCAAATGTAACTAGTTTTGCAACAGGAGTAGATCGCTCCGAAATTCATTACCAAAAATGCAATCCTGATTTTTGATAAACCAGTTTTGTACGATTTATCCTAAGATCATACCGGATCATATTATCGGACAACATGCTGGAAAGTCTCAGACCGCATAGGCAGGCTGGGATATATTTCTTTCTGGAATAGGTGGTGAATGAAACACATAACATCAAGCTCACGCCAACCTCAACAGGTTAATATCGTTATTCTGGTGAGGGAAGAAAGTAAGAAAGCAATACAGCAGCAAGAGTCAAACCGCCCGAGGCAAGGTAGCTTCCTGTGAAGGTTCCGGTCGATTCTGCATTCATTCCGGAGAGAGCCGGTCCGAGTGTCTGACCGATTGCGAAGCAGAAGGTTATGATTGAAAATCCGGCTGCTGCACGAGCCTTACCAAGGTAATCTCCGATTGCCGCGGCCATGATTGCGGGAATGGCAAAGGCCGCCACACCATAGAGCGCGACTGAAATAAAAATGCCTTTCTCACCCAGACTTGACCCCGCCAGTAAATACGCCGCAGTCTGCACCGCAAAAACAACCATCAGTCCGCCTTTACGTCCGATGCGATCCGAAAGAATACCGAATACGACGCCGGAAAAAAGGCTAAAGAAACCGACCCACGACCAGAATCGACCTGCGCTCGCCTCAGCAAAACCATACTCTTCGACCATAGTCGTTACGATAAAGGTGCCATAGATGACATACGTGGCACCAAACACAAAATAAAGCACACCGAGGTGTGCCAGTATCTGCACGACCGAAAACCGTCCTTTTGCCTCCGAAGGTTCGTAGTCGACACTTCCGGGGGCACCAAGTGGTTCCAATCCTTTCTCCTCCGGGGTGTTACGGATTAGAGTAGCCGCGATTGCAGCAATCACCAGTACGATGATGCCGATAGTCAACCAGCTGACTCGCCATCCCTGTGTCCCGAAGTGGGCGTTGAGATATGGAATTAGAAACCCTGAGAATATGATGGCAAAACCACTGCCCATGACAATGAACCCGGCAGCTCGACCTCGCCTGTCACGCCTGAACCAGTAGGAGACTAAAACCATCAGCGGAATATTGGCTAGACCGCTTCCGATACCAACAAGCGTATAGAGTGAAAGCACGCTGACATAGTTACGGCTGGCACTTATGCCGAACATACAGGCCGCAATTAGCATAAGACCGATGGCGATTAGACTGCGCGGGGTGAGGCGACGTAGTAAGAGCGGAGTGAAGCCTACAGCGACCAGATACCCTGCAAAATTCGCAGTACCAAGCAGTCCCATTTCGTCATATGACATCCCCAGCGCATCACGCATCGAGGGCAACAGCATACCAAAAGCGAAACGAGCAAGCCCGAGGCAGGCCACGATCGTCAATGTTCCGGCAAAAACAATCACCCAGCCATAATGAAGCCTGCTTTTTGGTGTTAAGTTTGACATCTCTTTCCTATCCATGGGCACCGATTCTACACATGTAATCGTCTGCAACCAACCTATTGTTTGTCAGCACACAACCAATTGAGATACTGGTCAATTAACAACAATCACCAAACCAGATCAAAGTAGTGGGTGTCTCATAAGCTGTTCCAGCCAATTTCAGGGGAGCAAAACAACCTGATGTGGGGGAATACTGAACAAGAGCAGCTTGCCAGCAGTTTCCTGCACAGTTCAATCCGTCTTGGAAGTTGCCTCGGATTGTTTTAAAGATCAGAAAGTCGGTGAAATAAGAAATTACTGAAACCTGCCACTATCAGCACATAGGCACGATTTTAAAAATTAGGCGTGATGATCGGTGAAAATCGCTCAGACAAGCAGGTGGTGAATTTCAAATGTAACTGAGTTCTGCGAATGAGACGGATTGATCAGAAATTCATTCTCACAAGTGAACCCCTGACTTTTGACAAGAAGAATCAGTGTGATTTGTCGCTAGGTAAAGCAGGACTCCACTCCAGCGCAACATGCAAGACGGCCCAACCCATAGGAATCAGGTTGAGCCGTTTTTGTTTTAAGGATAGTGACTTGCAAAAATTTAAAATAGAGGCCTTAACGTCCACAAAAACCGACAAATCTTCCTTTACTTCGTCCAACTATATTTCTCAAATACTCTGTCAGTCGGCGTGTTTGCAATATGGTTCGTATAGTTGCTCATGACTTTTTGTGACAGCGCTAGAATGATTTCCAGCAGGTTTCTCTGGGTATAGTCTGCAGCGTAAAAGGTCTCGATTTCTTCATCGGACAACTCACCACGCTTGCGCAACATCGCCAGAGTTGTATCCTGAAGAACCTGCAATTTTTTCGTCGGCATCGGCTCCTGATTGCGCAGCGCCTCGGTCAGGTTTGGGTCAATCTTCATCATGTGAGCGATTCCGGTATGGGCAGGCACGCAGTAGGTGCAGTTGTGCTCCACATTGATGGTCAGCCAGACGACGGTGATCTCTTCCCCATTGAATGAGCTCTCTTGAAAGTTTTTATGCAGCAGCAGATAACCTTCCAGCAGCCCGGGGGCTTCGGCCATGACACCATGCAGGCCAGGCAGTCTTCCATTTACTTTCATTGATTGTTCCACAAATGGCTTACTCTTATCAGGGGCTGAATTGATATCGTGAATTTTTAATGTACTCATGATTCTGTTCCTTTTATATGGAATTGATTTAATTTGAATGTTCATTCAAGTTAGCGCAGGGGAATGTTTGTGTCAACAACTTTTTGAGTGATCGTTCAAGAAAATAGTGTATAGTGGAAATGTAATGTTGGAACCACAACGAAGACAAATGAGGGAAACCGATGGCAAGAGCACAATTCCGCAGAGATGAGGTTATTGATAAATCGATCAATCTTTTCTGGCAAAATGGCTTCAGCGCATCATCGATGCAGCAGGTTGTGAAAACCACTGGCCTTAAGCCCGGATCAATTTATCTCGCCTTTGGCAATAAGGAAGGCTTGTTCCGTGAAGCCTTGGAGAGTTATGCCCAGAAAGGTATGGAACAAATTCGCACGGCTCTGGATACAGCACCAGGTGTCGGAGAGGGGATTTGTGCGATTATTGAGAAGATGGTTCAGGATTCGCACAGGAAAAATTACTGCAGTTGTTTTCTCATCAAGACCCAACTTGAATTAGCTGCGGAGGAGAACGAGCTTTACGATTTTGCTGCGGCCAAGCTGGGAGAAATAGAAAAACTTTACCAGAGCTATCTTGAAAAAGAGTTTAGCACTACAGTGAGTCAACGCCGTGCGGCTAGTGTAATGCTACATATTTTTGGTGTGAAGGTTTACAGCTATCAACGTGGATGTGCCGAGCGTATGCGTCAGGGATTGCGAGAAGGGTTACCCTGGCTCCCTTGGGTAGGGGAGAATTGACGGTTATCTTTAACTCCGTCCCGGAAGGCTTGTTTTATATTCTGAATTTCAGAAACCGGATCGTCGGATCGCGAAGAGCTTCTCTATCGCCACGGCCTTTCGCAACGAAACTCTGCTCTGCAGGGCGATTCCATGCTTTTATTGCCGTCTATTTAGTCATTCCTTTCCCATTTTGTGATCTGCTCTTTCAATTCCAGCAGACTTTGAACAGTAACGGTTGGTTCGATGCCCCAGGGATCAAAGATGGCCTCTGGAGAGCGTTGCACCCAAGCCGATTTCATGCCGGCCGAAATTGAGCCGATGACATCAAAAGGATTGCTGGAAATCAGCCATGTACTGCTGCCGGTCGCTTTTGATTGCCGCAGAAAATGACTATAGACCGCTGGGCTGGGCTTGAAAGTCTTGATGTCATCCACACTGACGATGCCAAGAAACAGCTCTTGTATTCCGGCATTGTTCAGCAACACTTCAAGGGCGTCTACTGTTCCATTTGAAAACGCGTAGAGCCGAAAGCCTGCAGCCTTCAATTGAGCCAATCCTTTTTTAACGTCAGCAAAAGCAGGAAGGATACTATAGATGACCATCAATTCATTTTTCTGCTTGTCACTTAGATCGGTTCTATAATAAGCGCAGGTATAATCAAGGGCCTGACTGGTACATACGGCAAAGGTCTCATAGTTCTGCATCAGGCCTTTGCGGAACGAATACTCTAACTGTTTCTCCCTCCAGGTGTTTGAAAAAGCTTTTGCTTGATCTCCGACCAGTTCTTCAAGGACTGTCAGGACACCGTGGGTGCTGATCAAAGTCCCATAGACATCAAATGCGAGTGTGGTTGCCATTTTTTCCCCTATTTTGGAATTGATATTTCCAACAAAAAACTACTTGATTGCTCGTTCAAGCTAGCGCTAAAAAAAGTGCGTGTCAATTTATTTTGAACAACCATTCAAGGTTTTTGGCAATAGAGGTGGAATGTTAGTTTCGGGAAGCGTTGGAGAATTGTTAATTATCTCTACCCTTTGGGACTATCATCTTTTATTCAAAAGTTAGCAGATTTGAGGCATCTTCAGCTTTTACCGCTTCAAATGTGTTTTCCTGACTTTTGACAGACCAATCAGCCCATGATTTTTTGTTCAAATATCCTGTCATTTCCTAAATAAAAGCCCCAGATCAGTTTCGATCTACGGCTATATGTCACATGTAACTACTTTTGATAATTGATCGGCCTTACCCAAAAACCGGTTCGCAAAATGCGGTCCCGATTTATGAAATGGTGAGTCTGAGCGATTTTTTCCGCCGATGACAGTGGTGAGCTGCAAAACTGAATCATCTC
>JASJGT010000023.1:0-7571 GCA_033791405.1 Desulfuromusa sp. | reverse complement strand
GCCCTCAAGCCAGAAGCTATTCCCGCATATTTACAGCTATTGGGGGAAAAGAATGTTTTTGGTGGACAGGTGTTTGCCCGATTAAAGCTAAATCGATTAAAGGAACGAGCGGGTCAAGTCGACTTTAAGCTTGACTCCGTGCAGGAGGCAACCCGATGACAACTAAGACCTCTTCACCATTGTCACAGTGGTACGACCAGCGACCTCAGCGGGAGCGGGTCATTCTGCTGGTTTGTGCTGTCATCGTCCTCCTGTTTCTGGTGAATCTGCTGGTGCTGCAAACTTTTTCTAAGCAGCGAGTTGCCGCGCGTAGTGAGGGGGAAAAATTAAAAACCAGTGTTGCTGAATTAAAGGGTCAGGAAGCGATAATTCTGGTCCGTAAAGGAACCGACCCCGATAAAGAAAATCGCGCACGCCTTGATGTCTTAGCGCAGGAGTCAGAAAACCTTCAGCAACAACTTAAAGCCAATATCGTTAATCTTGTTTCTCCCCGGGAAATGCCTGAATTATTAAAAGATCTACTGACACAGCAGAGCAGTCTGCAACTTCTTAGTTTAGAAAACCTCGCCCCTGAACTCCTTAAATTGGGAGATCAGGTGGCAGTTGATGTTGTACTGCCAACACTCTATCGTCATCGTTTGCAGATGGAGTTTTCGGGAGATTATTTGACCTTGCTGAAATATTTACGCCAGTTGGAACAACTGCCGCGCTCTATGGTCTGGGAAGAAGTAGAAGTTGAATCCAATGAATACCCCAAAGCGACAGTACGTTTACAGGTTTATACCTTAAGTTTAACGGAGGGTTGGATTGGTGGCTAAAATACTCAGAATTGTCTTGATGCTTCTGTTGTTTGGTGTTGCTGGAAATTGTTGTGCGGCAACTGCGGAGAAGTTTGTCGATCCAATGCGGCCGCTTCACTATCAAACTCCGGCGGCTAAAAAAACTGCTATGGGGAAAAAGATTCAAGTAAACACCAAAAGCTGGCAATTGACGGCGGTGTTGATTTCTGCAGGGCGCTCAGTTGCGGTGATCAATGGAAAATCACTGCAGGTAGGTGCGCAGCTTGATGGCTATAAGCTGGTCCGGATTGATTCTGATCAGGTTGTATTAAAAAATAAGCAGAGAACACTTACGCTACGCCGGGCTGGAACCGGATTGAAAAAGATGTCTACAGATAGGGATATCAGAAAAGGGAGCAAACCGTGAAAATATTTTCATTCTATATATGCCGGAGCCTTGTCTCTGTCATGATTTGCTTACTGCTTTTTGCTGGATGTGCTCCTCCACCAAGAGGAGGCGTTCCACTGGAGGCAATTAATCAAACGTTGGCAGAGCCGGCAACATCAGCAATTAAGGCAGCAGTCCCACCGCCTCCCCCTGAAATCCGTTCGGCACTGATCCCTTCAGCAACGTTATTATCGGCAACTTCTGAGCTGAAGAATGAAGCGCGCTTTGATATTGCTGCAAGTCAGGTTTCAGCCCGCGATTTTTTTATGAGTTTGGTCGAAGGGAGTCCGATCAACATGATTGTCCACCCGGAAGTTTCTGGAGACATCAGTGTTGATCTGAAAAATACGACCATTGAAGAAGTTCTTCAGGTGATTCATAACGTCTATGGTTATCCATATTTTCAGACCGGCAATATCTATCAAGTGATGCCAGCCGGTTTGCAGGCACGGACATTTCAGGTGAACTATCTCAACTTGGTGCGCAAAGGAACTTCCCAGACGCGTGTAAGTTCAGGGCAGGTGACACAAACAGATAATTCCAGTGACAATGGAGATAACAGTAACAGTAATAACAGTGGGACGACTTCTGGTAGCCAGATTGATACTGAATCTACAGCAGATTTCTGGACGGAACTGAGTGGTGCTATTAAGAGTCTGGTTGGTAGCGATGGTGGCCGTAAAGTGGTTGTTCAACCACAAGCCAGTATTGTTGTGGTTGTGGCGATGCCGGACGAATTACGTCAGGTGGAAGACTATCTGAAAGCTATCCAGAGTAACTTGCAGCGCCAGGTCGTCATCGAGGCTAAAATCATTGAAGTGAGTCTGTCTGATGGTTTTCAGGCCGGTATAAATTGGGCGGCATTGGCAGAATCAGGTGGTAAGAGTGCCCTGATAGCGCAGACTGGCGGCGGTTCGGTTTTTAATAGTGGCTTCGCTGAAAGTGCCGGAAATATTGGCAATTTGGCTCCTGGAAACATATTGCCAAATGGATTGGATGCCCTTGCTTTCGGCGGGGTCTTTAGCCTTGCTTTAAATTTTAACGATTTTCAAGCCTTTGTTGAAATGCTCGAAAGCCAGGGGGATGTTCAAGTACTGTCCAGCCCGCGGATTTCCACAATCAATAATCAGAAAGCGGTGATTAAGGTTGGCTCAGATGAATATTTCGTCACCGATATTTCCAGCGATACCAACACCGGAACGACAACCACTAGCTCAAATGACATCACCCTGACTCCTTTCTTCTCCGGGATTGCTTTAGATGTGACTCCGCAGATCAGCGCAAACGGGCAGATTACCCTGCACATTCACCCGACGATCAGTGATGTTGTTGATCAAAACAAGCAGATTAATGCTTTTGGCGTGAATCAGAGTATTCCACTTGCACACAGCAAGATACGTGAGTCTGATAGCGTGGTTTATGCCAACAGTGGCCAATTGGTTGTGATCGGCGGTTTAATGCAGGAGAATATTGATAAGCAAGAGTCCGGGATCCCGGTGTTGAGTAAAATACCTGGCCTTGGGTCTCTGTTTCGCCATACCAAGTCAATCTCCCGCAAGAGTGAACTGGTGATACTGCTCCGCCCGCAGGTGATTAGCAGCCCGGGGGATTGGGAAACCACTTTGGATGCTTCAAGGCAACGAATCAAGCAGATGACCCCCAATTCTCAGCAGAACTGGCGACAATTCTAGTGAAACAGGCCTAGGTATGTATGAACAGTTTTACGGATTGAAGGAGAAGCCTTTCTCCCTGACTCCGGACACAGAATACTTCTACCGTTATAGCGGTCATCAGGAGGCACTCAATGTCCTGCTGGTCGCATTGCGCAATGGTGAGGGTTTTGTGCGTGTGACCGGAGAGGTGGGGACGGGAAAAACTCTTCTCTGTCGTCAACTGTTGAAACTGCTTCAGGACGACTGTGCTACTGCCTATCTGCCCAATCCCCTTTTGACACCATTGGAACTGTATCAAGCAATCAGCCATGAACTGGAACTGGATTTTCCAGACGGTGCTTCTATGCACCAACTGGGTCTGGGTATTTTTGCAGAGCTGGTACGGTTACGAGAACTAAAGCGACCACTTGTGGTTTTGATTGATGAAGCTCAGGTGATGCCGCATCGCAGCTTGGAGGCATTACGTCTCCTCAGCAATCTGGAAACAGAAAAAGACAAGTTATTGCACATCATGTTCTTTGCTCAGCCCGAATTTGAACAGCGGCTGGCCAAGGATAACCTGCGCCAGCTTCGACAACGGATAACTTTTTCTTATAGGTTAACAACCCTGCATCGCCGGGAATTATCAGCGTATTTGGATCACCGTTTGCAAGTTGCCGGATTTCAAACAAGCGGTCTCTTTGTGCCCTCAGCGGTTCGGTTGTTACACAAAGCAAGCAAAGGTGTCCCCCGTTTGATTAATCTTCTGGCCCATAAAGCGATGCTGGTCGCTTATGGGAAGGGAGTCAGGAAAATAAATCGAAAAATGATTTTTATGGCTATCAAGGATTCAGGGGAGATGAAACTGACAACCAGTTATGCTTTTCCTCCATACGTTCTTGAATTCGGTATGATCATGGTTGCTGCTGTTGTGACTCTGCTCGCTTGGGGGGTGCTGCAATGAGTTTAATCAATGACATGCTCCGTGATCTGGAAAAACGCAAAAAGAAGGAAGCACGCAGTCTGCCCTGTAGTGAAACACCAATGGCTGTGGATGAAGGTATCTCATCGCCAAAGATCTTGCTTCTAGCAGGTGGAGCTTTATTACTGGTCGTAGTTATTTGGCTGGGAGTTCAATTGATTCCCGGTTCTTTGCCTGTCTCAACGGGAAGGCAACATTCTTCTATTCAGCATGTAGCTGTGCCCGCGACAGTTGTCAAGAACGCTATTGTTGCTAAAACAGTTCCAATTGATGTGGTTAGCGAATCTAAGGAACAACAACCAGGGGCCATTGAGGCGGTTCAGAATAAAGAACCGACAGTTACTCAAACATCAGAAGCCGCAATCCTCAATCTTGGAGTTGTTGAGTCAAAGGATGCCGCACAGTTGAGTCTCTCTTTTGTTCAACTTCCAGAGTACAGCGTATTGCAGAATGGGACGGGCAATGCCCAGCTGGTAGTCAGTTTTAAACATACCCGGATAGCGGAGAACTTTGAAATTCCACCGCTGACCGGGCTATTGCTCAAACGCATCAGTCTGCTCCCGCAAAAACAAGCGATGCAGCTATTGGTTGATCTGGACGACCGTGCGCAGGTGCAAAGCTTTCAGTCAGTTGGCGACTCTGAACACGGTCATCGTCTTCTGATTGATATCGTTGCGACAGTCCCCGTTGTTGAAAAAACACAAAAAAAGAATTCACCCCCAGCAGTCACGACACAAACTGCCGAAAAACCAGCTGAGATAAAAGAAGCTGAAGTAGCTAAAACCAATAAAAGTAAAAACCTGCTCAGCAGTGAACAACAAACTTATCAGGCAGGTCTTCAACAGCTGAAGATGGGGAATTTGAGTGCTGCAGAAGAAAGCTTTATCCAGGCTCTATTGATTAACCCGAAACTGTTGGCTGCTCGTTTGCAGCTTATTGAAATTCTTCAGCAGCAAATGAAATTGGAAAAGGCCGAGGAACATTTGCTGCTCGGCTTGTCATTGCTTCCGGGGAATACTGATTTACGTAAAACCTATGCCCGGCTGTTACTGAAGAATCAGCGTCATGCAGAAGCTATTGACATTCTTAACGCCGCACCAATTCCACTTATGACTAAAGATCTGGAGTACCACGCTCTGCTTGCAGCATTGTTACAGGAATCCGGTCAATTCACTGCAGCGAGTTCAATTTATAGCCAATTGGTACAGATTCGACCACAAGAAACAGTCTGGTGGATGGGTATGGCCATCTCTTTAGAACAATCAGGAAACTTTGATCAGGCTCGCAATGCGTACCAAAAGTCGTTGAGTCTGCCGGGTTTACGCTCTGATTTGCGAAATTATATTCAAAGCCGCTTGCAGGTTTTATAAGCGCAGCAAAGGTGAGGAGTTTTGATGGCCACTGAACGTGCAACAGGCCCACGGCAAAAAATTCGGATTGGTGATTTGCTGGTTAAAAATGGTGTTATCACCGATGAACAGCTGATGAATGCCCTGGCAACTCAAAAGAAAACCGGTGGCAAGCTGGGAAATACTCTGATTGAGCTAGGTTTGGTGACCTCCCGTCAGTTTCATGAATTTCTTGCCAATCAGATGAATATGCCATTCATCGATTTGAAGCACTACAATTATAAACCTGAAGTTGTCCGGCTACTGTCGGAGACCGCGGCACGCAGATTTCGGGCAATGGTTCTTAGTCAGGAAGATTCTCGGCTGTTGGTCGGTGTGGCCGATCCGACTGATATTTACGCATATGATGAACTGACGAAAATTCTCAAACAGCCGATAAGCCTGGCGGTTGTTTATGAAAATGAACTTCTGAAAGCACTTGATACGGTTTATCGTCGTACCCAAGAAATTGTCAATATTGCCGAGGAGTTGGGGGAAGAGCTCTCTCAGGGTGACGCCAACCTTGAACAGTTATTGACTGCTGCCGATGTTGAGGATGCACCAGTTGTCCGTTTGCTGAAATCGTTGTTTGAAGATGCCGTTCAGGTTGGCGCTTCTGATATCCATATTGAGCCAGATGAAAAAGTGTTACGGATTCGGCAACGGATTGACGGGATTTTACATGAGCAGGTGATGAAGGAGAAGCGCATTGCTCCTGCATTGGTTTCGCGTCTTAAGCTGGTTTGTGGGTTGGACATTTCTGAGCGGCGGTTGCCGCAGGATGGTCGTTTCAATGTTCGGGTCAAGGGGCGAAGCATTGATATCCGACTGTCCACTATGCCTTTGCAGTATGGCGAAGCTGTGGTTATGCGTTTGCTGGATCAATCTGGTGGAATTTTACAGCTTGAAAAGGTCGGGATGCCGCCCGCATTACTCAAACGTTTCCGTCATCAATTGCACCAACCGCATGGGTTGGTGCTGGTCACCGGGCCAACCGGTAGTGGTAAAACGACGACTCTTTACGGAGCGTTGAACGAACTGAATAGTGATACAAAGAAAATTCTCACCGTTGAAGATCCGGTTGAATACCGTTTGCCACGGATTAATCAAGTTCAGGTCCATCCCAAAATCGGACTCGATTTTGCCAGGGTTCTGCGAGCTGGGTTGCGACAGGATCCCGACATTGTCATGGTTGGCGAGATGCGTGATAAGGAAACCAGTGATATTGCTTTGCGTGCCGCCATGACCGGTCACTTGGTGTTATCCACATTGCATACCAATGATGCCATCAGCACCGCTTTGCGACTGATTGAGATGGGGGCAGAAGGTTATGTGGTGGCAAGTTCCTTGCGGGCAGTTCTGGCGCAACGGTTGGTGAGGAGAATTTGTGAGGGTTGTAGTTGCACCGATTCTCTTGACCCCGGAGCCCGGAGTTGGCTGAGTAATTATTCCGGTCGGGTTAAACGACCGAGCACCTCTGTTGAATTCAAAAAAGGAAAAGGTTGTCCTACCTGTAATAATACCGGATATAGCGGCCGAATCGGTATTTTCGAGCTGCTGGAAATTAATTTTGAACTTGCTGATGCGTTGCGACGCAATGATAGCGCTAGCTTTGCTGCAATTGCACAAGAGTTACCCAGCTTTACCAGTTTGTCGGACAGCGCTTTGCAACTCGCACTCGAAGGAGTGACCAGTATGGAAGAGGTGCTGCGGGTTTCCGGTCAAGTCGATGAAAGTGTTGAGATGCCGGATCAGGAAGTAAAGACTGATTTGTAGGGGTGGGATTTGCCATGCCCTGAGCAACATGGATGTATAGATGAATATTTTTCACTTTTTATTGGAATAACTGATGCCCTTGTTTCTTTATAAAATCAGAGATGTCGATGGGAACCTGCAGGAAGGGCAGATTGAGGCTTTTTCAGCCGAAGCCGTTGCCATCCAATTTCAGGCCAGTCATGCAATTCCGATCAGTATTACTGAAACGTCACAAAAGCAGAGTTTTGATATAGGAAAATATCTCAAGGCTCGGCGCAAAACAAAAGTTGGGCTGGATGATCTGATTCTTTTCTGTCGTCAGATGTACACTCTGAATTCTTCTGGAGTCCCTTTGGTGAGGGCGATTCGTGGATTGGTGGAAACGTCTCGCAATGCAACTTTGGGCGAGGCGTTAGATCAGGTTGTGACCGACTTGGAATCAGGGATGGAACTTTCCGGTGCGTTCAGTCGCCATCCAAAAGTTTTTCCAGCCTTACTCTGTCGCATGGTTCAGGTTGGTGAAGTGACCGGTAAGTTAGATGAAGTTTTTATGCAACTTGCAATCTA
>JASJGT010000022.1:0-7343 GCA_033791405.1 Desulfuromusa sp. | reverse complement strand
CTACACAAAGGAGTATCAGTGTTTGCCGGGGTTGGTGAGCGAATCCGTGAAGGTCATGAGCTGTGGCATGAGATCCGTAAAGCAGGGGTCCTGCCACAAACTCTGATGGTATTTGGCCAGATGGATGAATCCCCCGGGGTACGTTTTCGTGTCGGCCTCTCTGCACTGACCTATGCTGAGTACCTGCGTGACACGCTACAAAAAGAGGTGCTATTTGTTATTGACAACATCTTCCGCTTTGTCCAAGCGGGGAGTGAAGTTTCCAGTTTACTTGGACGTATGCCAGCCACCGTGGGATACCAGCCCACTCTCGCGACCGAAGTTGCCGAATTACAAGAGAGGATCATGTCAACCCAACAGGGCGCTATTACATCGGTACAGGCGGTCTATGTCCCGGCAGATGACATGACAGATCCTGCTGTCAGCACTATTCTGAACCATCTGGATACAACGGTTATCCTGTCGCGTTCCCAAGCTGGAAAAGGGATATATCCCGCCGTGGATCCCCTGCAATCGGGCAGCAAGTTGATGGATCGACACACTCTGGGAACACGCCATTATACCATTGCAGAAGGTGTACGGGAGCATCTGGCACGTTATCGTGAGTTAGAGGACATTATAACCATGTTGGGCGTGGAGGAATTATCACCCAAAGACCGAAAAATTGTCATGCGGGCGCGCAAGCTACAACGCTACCTGACCCAGCCCTTCTGGGCGACGGCTTCCCATACTGGTATCAAAGGGGCTTCCGTGCCATTGGAACGTACCTTGTCTGATTGTGAAGCCTTCCTGCTGGGACAGCACGACAAGACGCCGGAGGATCACTGTTATATGCGTGGTGCCATGGAAAAGGTCGCGTCATGAAGTTCTTTACCCTGAAAATTCAGGACGCAACTCATGCCGAAGAAATCCGGCAAGTCAGTTCTTTTGTCGGCGAAGATTCATCCGGCAGTTTTGGGATTTTCGCTGACCATACACGGTTTATGACTTCGTTGCTCGTCGGCTTAGCCCGATTCCGGATTGGCTCTAATGACTGGGAATATTTGGCTCTGCCTGGAGCAATGCTGTACTTCTGCAACAACGTGCTGACACTAAGCACACGCCACTATCTGATGGATAATGACTATATGCACATCAGCCAGGCTTTACAGCAACAATTGATCGAGGAGGAGAAAAAACTGCAGAGCATCAAAGAAAGTCTCTCCCATATGGAGGAAGAAGTCCTCAAACATCTATGGAAAATGAGTCGCAAGGGGACAGGGTAACTGCTATGAGGTCGCAGGACGAGTTGAGAAAGCAAGCAGAACGACAGGCGCAGCGGATGAAAAAAGCCGAACGTGAGCGATCTACTCTGCTTGGTCAAACTGTCTATATCGGAACTCTCGGTTTGTTGTTTGTTTTACCAATGGTTGGCGGTGCCTATTTTGGCCGCTGGCTTGACAGTCTGGTGGCAGGTTATTCAGTCCGCTGGACAATGAGTTTTATTTTTATCGGGGTAATGATTGGAGCAATAAACGTCTATCTTTTTATAAAAGAATAGTGCCATGAATGAAGAGAATTTACTGATCGAGCTGGGTCCCCTTATGATCACCACAACAGTGGTGACCACCTGGGCGATCATGGCTGTTATTTGGATCTGTTCGTGGCTCATCACGCGCCAGCTGCGCATCGATCCCGGGCCGCTGCAAACGGCAACCGAGGGCATTGTCTCCAGTATTGAGGACGCTGTTGCTGCGGTTGACACGCAACATGCGCAACGGATCATGCCATTCATCGGCAGTCTTTGGATTTTCCTGGTCATTGCAAATCTCAGCAGCCTGATCCCAGGGGTTCACGCCCCCACACGCGACCTGTCCGCAACCTCTGCCCTCGCCATAGTTGTATTTCTCTCTACTCACTGGTTCGGTATCCGTATCCAGGGATTAAAGGAATATCTGCGTCATTACCTGTCCCCGAGCCCGATCCTGTTACCGTTTAATCTCATCAGTGAGATCACACGTACCGTTGCATTGGCGGTGCGGCTGTTTGGCAATATGATGAGCTTGGAAATGGCGGCTCTGTTGATCCTGCTGGTGGCCGGATTCCTGGCTCCTGTACCAATCCTGATGCTCCATGTCGTCGAGGCTCTGGTTCAGGCTTATATTTTTGGCATGCTGGCGCTCATCTATGTCGCTGGCGGAATACAATCACATAAACTTCGCAAAAATGAACAAGGAGATCCCCATGCCTGATTTATCAATTTTCGTGCTCGCTTCTACGGTAGCCGCAGTCCTAGGTATCGCCATTGGTGCTATGGCTCCTGCCATAGCCATGGGTTGGTCCATCAGTCGCTCCATGGATGCCCTTGCTCGCCAACCCGAGGCGGAGCATGCCATTATGCGAACCTTATTTATTGGCCTGGCAATGATCGAATCCCTGGCCATTTACGTTCTGGTTGTCGTCCTCATCGTGCTGTTTCGCAATCCGCTACTGGAATATCTGGTTAAGTAGATCAAACAGCAGAGTTAATGATGACAAACAATATAAAGGAATAATATTTTGGAACTGAATTGGTCCACCTTCCTGCTTGAGATCATTAATTTTCTGGTGCTTGTCTGGATTTTGAAGCACTTCCTCTATAAACCAGTGCTGGATGTGATTGCCCGTCGGCGTGCCGGAATTGAAGATCGGCTAACCAAGGCTCAGCATCTGCATGATGAGGCCGACAAGTTAAAAGCAGAATATGAAAACCGACTGGTAGATTGGGAGCACGAACGTCAGCAGTCTAAAGTGATCCTTTCACAGGAGCTCAATGAAGAACGTTCCCGACAACTGGAAAGTCTGCAAACGTCACTGGCTCAGGAACGGGGAAAAGCCCAGATTGCAGAGTCACGCCAGCGTGCTAAAACTGCACAGACTATGGAACACAAAGCGTTACAGCAAAGTGCACAATTCGCCACCCGGTTATTGACCCAAGCAGCTGGACCAGAGCTGGAAGAACGCCTGTTTGACTTATTGGTGAATAACCTTTCCAACCTCTCCGACGATCAAGTGGCAACGCTCAAAACCCAATGGGGTGATAAAACTAAGACAATCATAGTTGCCAGTGTATACCCATTAACAGCTGTCCAGAAAAATCACCTTGAAAAGGGGCTCGCAGACATATCTGGATTGATCCTCCCTGTCCAATATGAACAAGACCCCGATCTTTTAGCTGGTCTGAATATCACTATTGGCGCCTGGGTTCTGCATGCAAACATCCGGGATGAACTACAAGGCTTCACAGAGTTTGCCTATGCGACTGAATAATCTGGAAGCCAGCGGTCCGCTGGCACGGCAAGCCGCATGGCTGAAAAATTACCAACCAGAGCTACGGATAAACGAGCGGGGGAGTGTCCTTTCTGTGGGTGATGGCATTGCCTGGGTTAGCGGGCTACCGTCCGCATCCATAGATGATATTCTTGCCTTTGCGGATGGTAGTCGTGCCATCGTCTTTGACCTGACTGAAGATCGTATTGGTGCGATATTACTTCATGAAACTGATGCTTTGACCGCCAGCATTCCGGTTCAGCTCACCGGGCACCTGTTGAGTATCCCAGTAGGTGATGCACTGCTCGGACGAGTCATTGATCCGCTGGGAGAACCGCTCGACGGTGAAGATCCACCCTCTTCCACCGTCTGGCAACGTCTTGAGAGCCCCTCTCCACCAATCACTTCGCGTGACTTCGTCCATACACCACTGTACACAGGTATCAAAATCATCGATACGTTGGTCCCCATTGGCAAGGGACAGAGACAACTGCTGATTGGCGATGATGGCCTTGGCCGGAGTGCTCTCGCACTCGACACGGTTATTAACCAAAGGGGAAAGAATGTTCTCTGCATCTATGTGCTGATCGGTCAAAAACGTTCCACGGTTGTGAACACCATTGAAACCCTTCGCGAATATGACGCTCTGGAATACACCACAGTCATCGTAGCGGAAGCAAGTAGTCTGCCAGGACTACAACATCTGGCGCCCTTTGCTGGATGCGCAGTTGCCGAGTTCTGGATGCAACAGGGTTATGACACCTTAGTCGTCTATGACGATCTGGCCACCCATGCCAGAAGTTACCGAGAACTTTCTCTGCTACTGCGTCGTCCGCCTGGGCGTGAAGCCTATCCCGGTGATATTTTCTCTGTGCATGCTCGTTTGCTAGAACGCGCAACTTGTCTGAACAGTGCCCATGGTGGTGGCAGCATGACGGCATTACCCATTGTAGAAACCAAGCAGGGGGAGATCGCCGCCTACATTCCAACCAATCTGATCTCCATTACTGACGGTCAGATCTATCTGGATCGGAATCTGTTTGCCGGTGGTTTCCGTCCCGCCATTGACATTGCTCGTTCGGTCTCGCGCATTGGTGGTCAAGCACAGCATCACAGTATTAAGGAGGAAGCCGGTCGGATGAAACTTGACTACCTCCAGTTCCTTGAATTGGAGATCTTTACCCGTTTTGGTGCACGACTTGAGGCATCCATGGAGGCTTCCATCGCACAAGGCCGTAGATTACGGGAAATCCTTAAACAGGATCGGTTGGCACCCCTCCCGGCAATTTTCCAAATGGCATGGTTAGTTGCTTTCAACGATGGTCGTTTTAAGGAGGTATCGCCTGAATTCATTCAAGCAGCTCTCAACTCTCTACAACGCCAATCGGAACACACAACACTCACTCTCGATAGCCCTCGCAAGCAATGGAGCAATACGGTTGAAGAATGGCTGAAAAATTTTAAACAAGAAGCAGCCTCATGACCAAGCGCCAGGACTTGGAACATCACCGCCGCAGTCTGAACGAGATCCGGGAAATTATGAATTCTATGAAAACTCTCGCTTTCCTAGAGACTCGTAAATTGACACGCTTCCTGAATGCCCAGCAAACTGTGGTGAGAAGTATTGAAGAGACAGCTGCTGATTTCTTGAGTTTTTATCCAGAAACACTGCCGGAAATTGATGAAACAAATCAGATTTATCTTCTGATTGGAACCGAACGTGGTTTTTGCGGTGACTTTAACCAGAGTCTGCTACATCACCTTGATTCAACCCATCCGCATGGTGAACCATTGTTGATAGCAATAGGGCACAAGCTCCATACCCTGATGGAAAATGACATCGACAGGATAATTTTAATTGATGGAGCCAGCGTCGTAGAAGAAGTAGCTAGCGTACTCAATCAAATCGTACAAGCACTCTCTTCTTTACAGGAGCAATACGGCATACTACCCCTATACGGACTCTACCACGGAGAAGATGGCGGTATTGCCACGCAAAAACTGTTGCCGTCCTTCCAACAGTACTTACTCCAGCCACCCCAGTTTCCCCATCCACCCGCACTGAACCTGTCGCCTGCTAATTTTCTGCTCGAGTTAACAGAACAGTACCTCTTTGCCGCCTTACACGAAATACTCTACACCTCGCTCATGGCTGAAAACCGCAACCGCGTAGCGCACCTGGAAGGGGCGGTGAAACATCTTGATGATAAATCTGAGGAGCTTTCCCGGCAAAGTAATGCACTGCGTCAGGAAGAGATCATTGAAGAAATTGAAATAATTTTGCTCAGTGGCACAAAATAGAAAACACTTTTGGAGCACAAATCTGACAGAACTCCATTGTAAGCCCACCTAGCACTCAGTTAACCTATAAAATATAAAAATAACCAGTGAGATGTGAAAGTTTATGAGCTGTAGATTACTAGCCTGATGATGAATGGTTTTTTTTGAGGATAACGTTGCCGACATGAACTAATGCTAGCCTAGTTAAAATCGGACCAATCAATTCAAAAATAACTGTCGAGCCAATGATGATGGGGAGAAGGATATCCTTCAACTCTGGAAATCTCTGGCTCGCCAGCAAGACCATCGCAATAGCAACTCCAGCCTGCGGCAACAATGCGATCCCCATCCACTGATTTATCTTCAAATCGGTTTTCCCGAGTATCCCTCCAACCCAACTACCTATTATCCGCCCTGCTACCCGAAGAAAAATGTACCCAAGACCCAAAAGACCTACCTGCCCTATTGCATCTATGTGTAATGCCGCCCCGGCTAATAAGAAAAAAAGGATGAGAAATGGCCATTCAACCTCTTCAATCGCGTGAAAAGGTCGATCACAATGTTTACAAAAATTAGCCACGACAGTCCCAAGAACCATGGCTGCCAGCAAATAAGAGACCTCGAGCCAGACTGCCAGACCGGTACAGAGCAAGACTAATCCAAGAGTTTCAGCCTGGGTGGCTTCACCAGGACGAATCCGACCACTAAGGTAAGCCATTGGCCACCCGAGGAGGACGCCAAGCAAAACCGCTCCGCCAATCTCCCAAGCTGCTGTAGTGAGAATTTGTACTGCGCCGACTTGTCCGCCAACAGATTGAACAATAACCGATAGCAAACTGAATAAAAGCAAACCGAGAACATCATCAATGGCAACGATCCCGAGAAGCGTATCAGTAAACGTCCCCTTAGCTCGATATTCACGGACAACATCTAGCGTTGCAGCTGGATCGGTCGCAGTTGAAATTCCAGCCAACAACAATGAAACCTCAAAAGGGACCCCAAAGAGAAAAAGAATTAAAAAGACGACAGAAGCCGTAGTGAAGACAACCCCCACTGACATGCCTAAAACGGCACGCCCGAGGTTGTGAAACGTAGCGCGGGTCATTTTTTGCCCAAGCATAAAACCTATCATTGCCAGAGCAACATTAGTGAGAACAGGAAACCATTGATCGGTAAAGGAGGGCAATAAATCAAGAACAGAAGGTCCGACGACAAAGCCTGATAACAACAACAGAGTGACTCTGGGCAGTGGGGTGTGTCGCCCGACCAGATCGGCGATCAACCCAAGAAGAAACAGACCACCAAAGGTCATCAGAATCTGCGCAGCAATATGATTTTCCATCAGTTTTGATCTCCTGATATTTCCAGAGTAGAAAAACTAATCTATGAAAAATTCAGATCAACACTGCAAGTATACCTTAATCATCTTCATGCTTCACCAGATCTACAACAATAAAAAGACCCGAGATGACCTTTGCAACAGCGGCACCCATTGCAAAGCACTGAGGAAACCTATCGTCAATGGCCATTCAGCCAAGAGTTCTGGGGGTAACTATCAAAATCATAACAATGATGAGCAAACGAAACCGCTCGAGAACTCTGATTAATATCCCACAAAAAAAGCTGTAGCAGGTTTATAATCCGGACAATTTAAACATTGAAACGGAAGTGCATCACATCACCGTCAATAACCCGATAATCCTTTCCTTCAAGACGCAGAAGCCCTTTTTCTTTGGCTCCAGCTTCACCACCAGAATTGACATAATCAGGATATG
>JASJGT010000021.1:0-10205 GCA_033791405.1 Desulfuromusa sp. | reverse complement strand
TACCGATAACTATTTGGAATAGTGCTTAGTTTAAATAAAGTTCCGACCTGAACCCGTTCTTCATTACTAAAAATAGGGACATTCACTGCACCAGGAATAGTCGTCTCATCAAACTCTGCTGGAGTTCGCACATCTATTATCAAAGCTCCCTTGCGCTTTTGCTCCAAAGCTTTTTCCAGTTCGATTGTTTCCCGCATCTGCAATCCCAGTATCTGACCGTTTCAATGATTTTAACACCAACCGCTGATGTTTCTACACCAATAGCCAAGCTTACACAACATTATGGAGGGAAAAGAATAAAAAAACTGGTTGACCGAATCATTTAATTCCGATACTGTCGGCAACCGTTGTCGCGGGATGGAGCAGTCTGGTAGCTCGTCGGGCTCATAACCCGAAGGTCGGAGGTTCAAATCCTTCTCCCGCAACCAAAAAAAGTCAAGGAGATCGCTTAAAGCGGTCTCCTTTTTTTGTTGGTGGTTCAGGAGATAGATGAAGTGTCCCGAATGGCACTAAGTTTAAGAAGTTTTGTAGTAATATCGGGACTGTCCCCAGCTCCATCGGGGGCTGTCCCAAGAGTTTACGAGCCATGAAAATGTGGAGGTTCGCACCGCAAAAGCCTGGGACAGCCCCCATGCGGGGACAGTCCCGTTTTTGCTGGTAATTTCCTTAAACTAGCGCCATTCTAAAGTGTCTCCTGAATTGACACAGCAGAGATATCGATACATTTGGTTATGCTTTAAGCCCCCCGAACTCATAGTATTCCCCTACGATAGTCTAACATCCTTTTTTTTGAAGCATGAACGATCTATGGCAGCGGTTCAGAAGTATAAGCAATATTTGCCGCTTCCGACTGATACCGCTCCATCGTCTTATTTACACGGATATCTTCCACCCAATCTGGATTCAAAAGTATAGATTTGCCACTGAGTATAATATCTGCATCTTCCAGCGCATCATCGGCAGTTACACGATCAAAGATCCCTCCACATATCATGATAGGAAGCTCTGTCACCTCCCGTGTCAGTTGAGCCATATTTTTATCGGTGCCAAAAGCCTTTTGGCTGAAACCATAGGTAGAAACCGAGATAGCATCGATAGGCTCTTGTGAAAGAAGGGTGATCATTTTCTGATATTCGTCTACTGAATCAAAAAGAGAAACGTCCATATCCGCGATACCCCAGTTGGAAATTCTGAACGTCAACAACCGATCAGCGGGGATGGCCTCATTAACAGCCTGAATCACCTCATGGGCAAAACGGTAGCGGTTTTCTACCGACCCGCCATATTGGTCGGTACGTTGATTGGAGTATGACGAGAGAAATTGGTTGATCAAATAACCGTGCGCACCGTGAATTTCAATACCATCAAAACCGGCCGCAACCGCC
This sequence comes from Desulfuromusa sp., assembly GCA_033791405.1. GTDB lineage: Bacteria > Desulfobacterota > Desulfuromonadia > Desulfuromonadales > Geopsychrobacteraceae > Desulfuromusa. Next base: position 8,820 of record JASJGT010000021.1, on the reverse strand, counting down.
CCTTTAGCCGTTTCCACAAACCCTGTGATGATATGTTCGATATCAAACAGACTCATACTGTCCGGTGCGGGATAGGGGGATCCGGTCAAAGGATTATCCTGTTTTGGAGTGATAGAGCTAGGCGCTATGGTACGATTTGCCGGATTTACTTCTGGCCAGGCCATTCGCCCGCAATGAAACATCTGCATGATTGCGATGGCGCCTTCTTTTTGAATCTTCTCAACAACCGGCTTCCATGCTTCGATTTGCCGTTGGGTCAGTATTCGCGCCTGACCAGGATACCCTTGGGCGCTTTCATAGTCAGTCACAAGCGCTTCGGTGTGGATGATACTTGCGCCATTTTTTGCGCGGCGAATCAGGAAATCAAACACATCCTGGCGGGGTATTCCATCTTCTGCAGATGACATCCGGGTCATTGCCGCAACACCAATGCGGTTGTTCAGTTTAAAATTCTTCAGGTTGAATTGGGTGAAGAGTTTGTCGTGTCCCATTGTAACTTTCCTTTCTTTCTCAGCTTAAAAGCTATCTTGTAACGGAGAAATCAAACCTGCGTGAGTTTTGCTACTATTTTAGCAGGCTCCAGACGTTTGGTGTAATCAGCATCAACAAAATGATATATTATTTCTCCCCGCTGGTTGACAATATAGGTTGCTGGCATCGGAAGTTTAAACGTGGTGTCGCCATTGTGTCCGGGAATATCGATACCCATATTCCCGTAGATTGGGCGCAACTCCTCTGGCAGTATAAATTCCAAGCCGAATGATCTTGCCACATGATTTCCTTTATCATGTAAAACGTCAAAGGCAAGGTCATTTTTCTCTCTGGTTGAAAGTGAATGATCTGGAGACTCCGGTGAAATAGCCACCAGTTTCGCTCCGGCTGCTTTGATTTGTGGTAGAGATTTTTGTAAAGCATGCAGTTCCAAGTTGCAATAGGGACACCAGCCCCCTCTGTAGAAAGTTAAAACAACCAACGATTCATTCAAATATTCAGAGAGTGGCCGACTTATTCCGTTGTGATCAGATAGATTGAATCCTGGAGCCTTGTCTCCAGTTTTCAGACTGTTATTTTCCAATTTGGTGTACTTAAGATCGACTGTAACCCGATTCATCGTATTCAGTATATCCTCTGGTAGCTGTTTTGCCTTGTTTCTGTCAAATTCAAAGATTTGTTCTTTTAGTGTAGTCATGGTAAAGTTCTCCTATAGTTGAGTGTTTGTTCAACTATACATAAAGTTGAATGAATGTTCAATATTATTTTGAATATTCATTCAATAATAAAATACTCAGATAAACAAGTGAGATGAAATGGCGAGAACAGCAGAATTTAATCGTGAAGAAGTTTTGCAGAAAGCAATGGATACTTTCTGGGAAGGTGGATATTGTAAATCAAGCATGTCCAGGCTGGTATCCGCAACCCACCTGCAGCCGGGCAGTATTTACGCAGCATTTAACTCGAAAGAAGGTCTTTTTCTGGCAGCACTTGAGTATTATGGTCAGCAAAGTGTTGAAAAATTGCAAAACTGCCTGAATCAGGCAAACACCTCATTAAACGGTGTCAAAAATTTTATTGAGATGATTGGTGAGGGGATACTGAGTCGCAAACAGCAACCGGGGTGTTTTTTAGTCAATACCGTGCTTGAAATATCTCCCGGGAAAACAGCAATTAATCAGGAAGTCAACAAACACCTCAAGGCCATCGAATCTCATCTTTTCTCTGCGCTGGTATCAGCACATGAAGCAGGGGAACTCCCGCCAAACAAAGATCCCAAAGTTTTGGCCAAGTACTTGATGACCAATATCTGGGGACTTCAGGTTCTAGCTAAAACAAATCCAGATAAAGCTAGCGTCAGAGCAATATTGGATCAAATTTTAGCCAGCCTGCAAACCTGATCCGCGGTGACTGTCAGCAAAGAAGTATTGGTCAAATTCTCAATTTGCCCCTTTGACATTGATTCATTCCAGTATCTTTTTGCTTTCCAGCTGTAGCAAAAATCTTTGGGAACTATACAAGAAAAGGAATAGTGTTTGTTCAGCATGGATGAGAACAACATTTCAGCCCTTGCCAATGACTAAAATACCAAGTTACGGCTTCTCCTGGATTGTTATTCTCTGTTAAACTCAGCAAGTTACCTAACGTCCAAGGAGGAGTGGATGCCCCTTAAAAAATCTTTGCTCACGTTGATTATTTTTCTTTTCTGGATCAGCCCTTCAGTAACCGCCGCAACATTTTCTTCCGCTCCGGCAGGATCTGTTGACAATGTAGATGAGTTACCCGAACCGGAGACTCTGCGGAGTTGGATTGAACAAATAAAAAATAATCAGCGAGGCCCTTTTAAGCGGATTCGCTGGTTCTGTCAGGACGGAGAAATCCTGCCTCCCAAATCCTATGCCTGTCGTGAACATGGTGGAGGGGTACAGCATGGTGAATGGTCTGAGCAGGTCAAGCTGCTCCGGCAACATAATTACCTGATCGGCAATTTGCTCGCTGACCTGTCCCCGGATACCTTTTTTGTCCAGCCGGACTGGAATGATCGGCTCAAGCAGATCATCCTTGAACAATTTCTGCGTGAAGCAGACAATGGCTGGATTTTTCGCCAAGCCCGTTACTATCGAGGTGCGATCCAGTCAGAAGATGAAAACTGGCATGGACACTCCCTACTCCTTGGGCTATTGCAACAACCAAAACTCCTGAATCAGCATTTTCTGCTGTTGCGCGAAGCAGTGCGCTTGCTTCCTCATGGACAGGATTCGCCACCCTTGACGGCTATGCGGCAACTGGCGCAAACAATTGAAGAGCAGGATCCGGCTTTTACCCCGTTGCGGATTAAATTACACAGCCAACCGGAGGCAACGGATGCGACCGCTGTCCGTCGCCATGCAGAAACCGGTCTGGCAGAGTTGCAAGAGGAATACCTTCAGCTGGCTGAATTGATCAGCGAGGTCAGCCAACCGCAGATCGATCCTTTTCACGCAGCACAGCAGCTGCAATTTGGTCGCGACACTCGACTGATTAAGATGTTTGCCGAGAAAAGTAATGACTCGGTCGAACAACCGGTCGCAGACCGCTTTACTCTGGCTTGTCAACTGCTGGCGCAGATCCGCACGGAACTGGCTGGATTTTCGAGTGATCGCAAGCAGCTGCGGTTGCTCGATCTAAGTCTCCAGCTTGAATTTGAACTTTATCGCACGGCCAATCAACTGTTGAACAAGCTGCCTGAAGCCACACGGCGCCAGCGATTGACCTGGGTTGGTTTGGGAGTTGATGCTCTTTACGGCACCGGGATGCTCTCTACTCGGGAACGTGATGATTTGAGCGAGAGTCTGCAAACCCTGCTAACTGCCCCGGTTTCAGTCGACATCTACCAGCGTGAGCTCGGCCGATTGGTCCGTTTAACCCGGTGGGCAGAGAATCGGTTGCACTATCATTTTGAAACTCAGGTGAGCTGGCTGGCTCGACTCGACAGTGCTTTTCAGAATTTTGTGCCGGAACGATTGCGCAGCAGTCCACTGTTGCCAATTTCACGCATAATCGACGGTCTGCAAACCGACAGTCAACAGCTGCGTGGAGTCAGCCAGCATCTATTTGGTGCACAAACGACCGGTTTGCAGCCGCTAAATCCGGGTCTGGCACGCGGCCGTCTGGAGATTGTTGCAGACCCGCAGCGGCATCGCTTTACAGCAGAAGGCATCTACCTGCTGCCGGAAACGGTAGAAAATCTGCCGCCGGTTGCTGGCATACTCACCCGCGCCGCAGGTAATTCTCTTTCGCACATCCAGCTGCTGGCACGCAACCTTGGGATCCCGAATATCGCCATCAGCAACCATCTGGAAAACGAACTTATTGGCCACGCCGGGGAAATCATTGTTGTTGCCGTCAGTCCGGGCGGCGTGGTCCAGATAGCGAACGATTCTGCTGAGTGGCGCCATCGGTTCAATCAACAAAAAACCACAGACGAATTTCTCATCAATCCAGATCTGGACAAACTTGATTTGCAACAGAAACAGATACTTGGCCTTGAACAGATCGGTGCAGCTGATTCAGGGCGAATTGCCGGGCCCAAGGGGGCCAATCTGGGTGAGCTGAAGAAAATCTACACCCAGCTGGTGCCCGATGCTCTGGTAATCCCATTCGGCCGCTTCCGTAGTCTGCTCAATAACAATCAAACTCCTGATGGTCAAAATCTATTCAACTGGATGAGCGACAATTATCGGCGGCTGGAACAGATTTCAGACAGTGATGAAAAGCGGCAGCAAACGGCTCATTTTCTCGCCAGCTTGCAGGAGCAGATTAAGATCGTCCCGCTGCCGGAGGAGTTTCTTGCTGAGTTGCGGACTGCGCTGGAGAAACATTTTGGCCCGGATGGCAGCTTCGGGGTTTTTGTCCGTAGTGACACCAACGTCGAGGATCTGCCCAATTTCACCGGTGCCGGGCTGAACAAAACAGTTCCCCACGTGGTCGGGTTTGACAATATTCTTGCCGCCATCCGTAAGGTCTGGGCCTCACCGTTCAGTCTGCGAGCCTATAGCTGGCGCCAGGCGCACATGCGTTCTCCGGAGCATGTTTATGCCTCGGTGTTGTTGATGCTCAGTGTTCCGGCAGAGAAATCGGGAGTCATGGCAACCACCGATCTATTTGGTGGGGATCGGGAACAGATCCATGTCGCCACCAATGAAGGCGTGGGAGGTGCGGTCAGTGGCCAACGCGCCGAAGAGATTCTGATCGATAAAAAGACCGGTCAAGTCCGTCTGCTGGCGCAAGCCAGTGCTACTCAGAAACGGATTCTGCTTCCAACCGGTGGCATTCGTAAAGTTACAGCGGAAGCCCCACCACAACTGTTGACAAAAAATGAAATCCAGCAACTCAGAGAGATGGCTGAACTGCTCCCGTCCCGATTCCCCAGCCTCCGTGATGAGCAAGGGCTGGCTAAACCAGCCGATATTGAATTTGGCTTTTTAGATGGCAACTTCGTTCTCTTCCAGATCCGTCCCCTGCTTGAGAGCAAGCGGGTGAAAAAGGATCTCTATCTGTCACAGCTTGATGCTGCAATTGAAGTGAAAACACAAAGTATCGATCTGGAAGCGATTCCGGCGGAGCCTTGACATGAAATTTATTATCGCAGGAATCCTCGTCCTGCTCTCCTGCAGCAATCTTTTCGGCTATCCGCTCGATGCCGCGGAAGAAACCGGGATATCCAGGTTGGCAGGCTACCAACTTATCCAACAAGGGAAAGTTCGTGGACGAACGCTGTTTCCGGGTGCATTGCTGCCATTAAAGCAGGTTCAACTACGCTTGCTGAGTCGCCCGGAACTGGACTTGCCGGAAGCCGATCCTGAACTGTCCGAAAAAATCCTTGAATTCCTCGGTGAAGACCAGGATCTCTACAGTTTTTCGCTGCTTGATCTGAGCCATCCGGAACAACCGGTACTTGCCGAACACCAGGGAGAACTCAGTTTTAATCCAGGCAGTCTCGGTAAGATGCTGATTGCCGTCGGTCTTTTTCAGGCGTTGGCCGATCTCTATCCTGATGATATCGAGGCACGCCGAAGACTGCTGCGGGATCGTTGGATTACTGCGGATCAGTTCATCCAAAGTGACAATCACAAAGTGCCATTCTGGAATGCCAAAGAACAACGCATGATTTATCGAAAAATCCGTGCCGGTGACAGTACCAACCTTTACAGCTGGCTCGACTGGATGCTTTCCCCCAGTTCCAATGCCGCAGCGGCAATGGTCCTGCGTGAGTATCTGCTGATGGTGCAATTTAAGGCTGAGTATCCGGTGAACCAGCAGACTGCGGAGATTTTTTTCAAAACGACTCGAAAAAGCGAACTGATGCGGCTGTTGCTTAGCAGCTTGCACGAACCGATGCGGCGCAACGGGCTGAACCCGGAACAATTACGCCAGGGCGGGTTTTTTACCTGGAAGGGGAAACAGCTGGTGCCAGGTGGCAGCAGCAAAGCGACCACCCACAGTTTTATGACCCTGCTGATGCGGATGGAACAGGGTCGTCTGGTTGATCCATTTTCCAGTCTGGAGCTGAAAAGACTGCTCTATATGACCGAAAAACGGATTCGCTATGCCTCGCATCCGGCTCTCAAACATTCAGCAGTCTATTTCAAATCTGGTTCGCTCTACAGTTGTGAACCGGAGCCGGGATTTAAATGTGTAAAATACCAAGGCAACAAGAAAAACCTACTCAACTCTGTGGCGATTATTGAAGAACAACAGGGGGAAAGTTTGCAACACTACCTGATCGTGGTCAGCTCAAACGTCTTGAAGGTCAATTCTGCGGTAGCCCACCAAACCCTGGCAATGAGGATTCATCGATTAATGCAAGCGAATAACCGGAAGTGGCTTCAGAAGAGGGGCTCTACAGAATAAGGCCGTCCAGTTGGACAATCAACTTTTTCAGCCATTCACCGCCCTGGGCATCTTCGGCCAACGCGACCGCAATGTAACGGCGGCCATCACGTTCAACAATTGCGCTGTCGGCATGATATTGGCGCCATGAGCCCGATTTTCGGAAGATTTGGGCAGTCGGCTGACAACTCTGCAGTCCTTTGACAAACTTGTGATAGATGGCAGACTCGCCAAGGATTTCTTTCATCTCGCGACTTAGTTGTGGTGACACAAGTTGGCCGGTCTCGAGCAGGTAGTAAAACCGCGCTACCTGAAATGCCGTGGCACCGTGAGATAGATTGTTGAGCGGGTCACGTTTCCAGGCTCCAGCCTTACCATAATCCTTACCGACCCAGAGACCGCCGTTGTGCTTGGGATCGTAAAGTTTATAGCGAGGCGATTGCAGCAGTTCCGCAAGATAGGGTTTGCCGACCCGGTTGAGCATTTCGGTAGCTGCCCGATTGGACGAGTGGCGGATCATTTGGGTCAACTGATCGCGGGTAGCTTGATCCAGTTCCATCTCGCCGTTGGCGATCCGTTCAAAAGCTCCGAGCAGGATCGCGATTTTAGGCAGACTGGCAGCGTACATCATTTGATCACCGTTAACCGATGCCAGTTGTGGGGTAAAGGGATCGGTGATATCAACAAGGGTGATACTCAGTTTCTTCCTGTCCACCGCATTCTTGAGCTGTAAATTCTGGATACAGGACTCCAGGCCCTTTTGCAAGCGAGGGCTCAGGCAGCTATCAAGCGGTGGGGGACTCTGTAGGGCGGATAACGGAGAAACAGAGAGAAGAATAAGAAATAATAATAAAAAACTTTTCATTTTTGTCATGGTGGGGGATTATACCTGACAAACAGGAGAAAAAGCAAATGCCTTCAAAAAAAGAGTTGAAAGACAGCTGTGACCTTCGCTATCCGGCGCGCCAGGTACTGGGAATGCGTGCCGGTTTTCTGTTTTTCACTTTTCTTCTCATCGTCATGGCTCTCTACAATCTGAAGCCAGCCAGCCGTTCACTGTTCATCGAATACCTGGGTGCCGATCAACTGCCTTATGTGTGGATCGGGACCGCTCTGACCATGGCTGTCTTTATCGGTATATACCATCGCGTGATCGAACGTTTTAGTCGGGTCAAAGTCGTCCTTGCCACCTGTTTGTCTATCAGTCTGTTGCTGGTCGTTTTTCGATTTTTTCTGAGTGCTCCTGGACCTGTGGTTGCAACTGCCTTCTACATCTTTGTCGATATCCTCGGCGTGTTGATGGTTGAACAGTTCTGGAGCCTGACCAACTCGATCTATAGTACCAGCGAAGGGAAGAGTTGGTACGGGTTCATCGGTACCGGAGGACTGACTGGCGGGGTGATTGGTAGTGGTGCTGCGGCGCTGATTCTTAAGTTGACGCCATTGCAAACCGCGGACCTGCTGCTGGTGGCAGCTGGAATTATTTTGTTGCTGTTTGTGTTGACCTGGCTGATGGGTCGCCTCGGGCTCTATTGTGAAGTAGAACTACATGGTCAAGAACTTCACTATAAAGGCGGCTGGAAGGTTCTTAAGCGCAGCCGCTTTTTGATACTGATCGCGGCGATCCTGTTGCTGGCACAACTGGCATCTCCATTGATCGAATTCCAGTTTCTCAAAACCGTTGCAGTCAGATATCCATTGATCGATAGCCGCACTGCGTTTCTGTCGCTATTTTTCAGTTTGATGGGTGGTGTCTCGATTGCTGTCAACTTACTGTTGACCCCGCTGATTCATCGTTATTTCGGGGTTATTTCCGGACTGCTGGTGCAGCCTGTGATGATTGCCCTGTGTACGCTGGGCTTCATGTTTCAGCCTGGTTTGTTACTGGTTTCGGCGGCAAAAATCAGTGATCGCGGACTCTCCTATTCGATCAACCGTGCTTCCAAAGAGTTACTCTATGTACCGATCGACTCATTGCTGATTTATCAGGCCAAGGCCTGGATCGACATGTTCGGCTACCGGCTGTTCAAAATCTTCGGCTCCATCCTCATCCTGTTTTTTACTCGCTGGATCTCAACTCCTTTAAGCCTGCCGCAACTCAGTTGGCTGGTGCTCGGCATCTGTCTGATCTGGCTGCTGGTGCTGCAAATGTTGCGAGCGGAATATCGAGATATCGACCAGGAACCTTAGTCATTAATCCAGACTAGTGGACTCCTCCTTTCCGTCCTTAGGACGGAATTTCCGCTACTATTATTATACGGTTTTCGGTTTAATCCCACTGATGCTTATTTCTGCCCCCAACTCCCGTCAGATTTCTCCAGGTACCAGCTTTTCTGAGCCTGCTTACGCCACGAATCAGCAAAGATATTCTGCACTTCTCCAGCCTTGTCCGGGAAATCGTTGGCGACGGCGATTTCCTTATAAAGACGCATGCGATCTTGATTTTCCGCTTTAACC